>NZ_JEYB01000097.1:0-8217 GCF_000582255.1 Acinetobacter sp. 1566109
ACGCGACGCGTAATTTATTTAATCGAAAAGTTGCTGATTTTGTTGTGTTGGATAAAGCATTTAATATCGTTGCTATTGTTGAGTTAGATGATTCTAGCCATAAGGGGAAGGAAAAGTTTGATGCGGAGCGAGATGCTTTAATTCACGAAGCAGGTTTTAAAGTCATACGTTATAAACGAACACCAGAACTAGTACAAATACATCGTGATTTTAATATTACATCAAGTTCATTAGCTCAAGTCTTAATAGAACCAGATTTAACAAAAACAAAGTTAGTTGCTGATGCAATAATTATTGAGAAAGATGATCCAAGTATACAACCCACTCAACATATTGATGAAGTAAAGTTGAAGTCTTAATTTTGAAAATAAAAATTTATCTCATGGATAAAATGTGAAGTGAGATAAAATAATTTGAAGCGATGATTCTTTATAGAAAGAATATGGCGTCCCTACGGGGATTCGAACCCCGGTTACCGCCGTGAAAGGGCGATGTCCTAGGCCTCTAGACGATAGGGACGTTGAGGATGGCGGTATCTTAAGAAGCCGCCACCAAACTGTCAAGGAGGTAAGGTGACAGTTTGTTCAAAATATAGCAAAACAGTTCAGCAGTCTTCTGAGTATCGTATAAAGCAGAGTGTGCTTCTTTACCATCGAACTCAATTCCAGCTTGAATACATGCTTTTGCAAGCACTGTTTGTCCAAACATTACTGCACTTAAAGTAACTGTATCCATGACTGAAAAACTATGGAACGGGTTTTGGTTTTTTGTACCTGAGCGAGCAATCGCTGCTTGTAAAAAGCCAAGGTCAAAATGCGCGTTATGGCCTACGAGTACTGCATGAGTACAATGTTGCTGTTTACGAACTTCATTGACCGATTTAAAAATACGACGTAAAGCGGTTCGCTCATCTTCAGCCATTGCAATACGCATTGGGTTGAATGGATCAATACCAATAAAGTCGAGCGAACGGCGGTCGAGGTTAGCCCCTTCAAAAGGGTTAATATGTGCATGAAATGCAGGACCAGGGACAAATTGTCCCTGAGCATCATACACAATTGGAATGCACGCGATTTCTAGCAATGCATCTGTCTGGGCATTAAAACCTGCCGTTTCAACATCGACAACAACAGGTAAGAAGCCACGAAAACGTTGGCCAATGACCGGGACAGAATTTTCTTGTGTCACACTTTTCTCCATTGCAGCGTTTTCCCGGCATGCAGCGGGATGATTTTTTGATTATCTAAATAATCAAAAGATTCGGGAACGAGATTATCTTCTTTAACCAAAGTAATGGTAGAAGTATTACGTGGTAGACCGTAGAAGTCTGCACCAAAATGGCTAGCAAAACCTTCTAGGCGCTCTAATTTACCGACTTGATCAAACGCTTGTGCATAAAGCTCAATTGCGTTTGGTGCACTATAACAGCCTGCACAGCCACAAGCATTCTCTTTTGCATTTTGTGCATGAGGTGCGCTGTCTGTACCTAAGAAAAACTTAGGATTACCGCTTGTTGCAACTTCAAGTAAAGTTGTTTGATGCGTTTGACGTTTTAAAATTGGTAAACAGTAGAAATGCGGTTTAATACCACCGACCAACATATCATTACGGTTAAATAATAAATGTTGTGGAGTGATTGTTGCCGCCACATTACGGTCTTGTTCTAAAACAAAGTGTGCTGCATCACTAGTCGTGATGTGTTCAAGCACAACCTTAAGTTTAGGGAACTGTTTCAATAAAGGTGATAATACCTCATCTAGGAAGCGTTTTTCACGATCAAAAATATCTACATGATTGTGAGTCACTTCACCATGAAGTAATAACGGAACTTGGTACTCTTCTAATTGCTCAATAACTGCATAAACTTTGCGAATATCACTCACACCATTGTCAGAGTTTGTGGTCGCACCAGCAGGATAAAGCTTAATCGCATTGACATGTTCTGATTCTTTAATTTTACGAACTTCATCTGGTGAAGTATGGTCAGTAAAATAAAGCACCATACGAGGGTCAAAATTATTGCCTTCCGGAACATGAGCAAGAATGCGCTCGCGATAAGCTAAAGCTTCTTCTACTGTTTTTACAGGCGGTACAAGGTTAGGCATACAGATCGCGCGGGCGAATTGTTTAGCCAAATCTGGAACAGTACGTTTTAATGCTAAACCATCACGTAAATGTGCATGCCAATCATCTGGCTGGAGCAGGGTAATAGAGTTCAAGGCAGTTCAAACTTCGAAATAAAACAAATGATAATCGATAAAGTGTGAAAATGGTAACGAGAATTACGGACAAATGGCAAAATAAAGCGCAGGGAGCTTTAAAAAATAATGTTATATTTTGTTAACGCGAAATATGTAGGAATCGACTAGTGGCGAATAGGGGAAATGTCCATCAATTACTCAAATCGAAAGAAGAAATCGAGTATTTGGTCACTCTACATACCCATCGTTACGCCAATATGCCTTTACCAAAGCAGCTAGAAAAAAAATTCTGGTGTTTAAACCTTGATCGTACACGGCAAAACATCTCTAAGTTTTTAGCAAGTGGAGTACTTACTTATTTAATTTTTATTTTACTGGCACTTCCAACTGACTACTTAGTAATTGGTGAACCATATATTACTTTAGACTTTATTCATTGTTTGTTGAGTGCAATGAATATTGCGCTTGCACTCTTATTATTTTGGATTTTTGCCAAATTTAAAAAACTCTCTAATCACTTTTATTTTGCTGCTTGTGGCATTGTTTTCTTCTCAATTATTACAAGTGCCATGTTGTTGCTCAGTGTCGAAAATATGGCACTTAAAAATCAGTCGATGTTGCTTCTTTCATTTTTATATATGCTTGGTTTTATTCTAAGTGGCATCAAACCATTACATATGCTGTACGTTGGTTTATCAGCAGCAATATTGGTTTTTGTTTTTCTTAATTTATTGAATGTAAATTGTGATTATATTGCCCTCGGTCGGGCCTTGTTCGGCACTTGTATTTTAGGTTTCTCAATTAGCACTATGCTCATCTCAAGAGAGCGAAGTCTTTTTTTAAATAACCAACTTGCTGAAATTAATGAGCAGATTTTACGAATTGAAGCATCTGAACTTCTGCATTTAAGTCAGCAAGATGCGCTTACTCAAATTTCAAACCGTCGTACCTTTGACGAAATGTTTGACTTCTTCTATTACCGGGCAAATCAAGAGAAACGTCCGTTAGCTGTTTTATTTATTGATATCGATTTTTTTAAAAACTATAACGATTTTTATGGGCATCAGATGGGAGATAAAGTCATCTCTAGTATTGCGGCAGCAATTAAAAACTCGATTCGTCATGTCGATTTTGTTGCGCGTTATGGCGGTGAAGAGTTCGTTGTACTTTTACCTGAAACACCTGCACAGGGTGCATACGCAGTAGCTGCAAATATTTATAAAGCGATTGAACGGCAAGCCATTCCTCATGCTGCTTCGTTAGTGTCAAAGTATGTCACGATCAGTTTAGGATTTACCGTATATACAGGTGGATTAAAGATGGGACAAGATAAATTGATTCATGCCGCAGATCAGGCTTTATATAGAGCAAAGCAGCTTGGCCGTAATCAAATTTATTATCAGCCTTTACAAGTTGCAGAAATTGCTTAGCTTGACATGAGACTTAAAAAAGCCACCTATAGAGGTGGCTTTTTTGACGTTATAAGAAAATTATTTTTTCTTATTGTCTAATTGAGGAATAGCAGAACCTTGACCGATTGAAAGCAAACCAGCATCTGTATAAATACCAAGTTTTGCACGTGTATCGGTAATGTCGAGGTTACGCATAGTCAACTGACCAATACGATCCATTGGCGTAAACATTGAATCGCCTTTTTCCATTGTTAAACGTTCAGCTTCATACGTTAAGTTTGGAGATTCAGTGTTCATGATGGTGTAGTCATTACCACGACGAAGTTCAAGGGTCACTTCACCAGTAATCGCTTTAGCAACCCAACGCTGTGCAGTTTCACGAAGCATAAGCGCTTGAGAGTCGAACCAACGACCTTGGTAAAGTAAACGACCTAAACGTAAACCATTAATGCGGTATTGTTCGATCGTATCTTCGTTATGAATACCAGTAACCAAACGCTCGTAAGCAATATGAAGAAGAGCCATACCCGGTGCTTCATAAATACCGCGAGATTTCGCTTCGATAATACGGTTTTCGATTTGGTCAGACATACCTAAACCATGACGACCGCCAATACGGTTTGCTTCAAGAATAAGCTCAACTGGATTGTTAAAAGTTTGACCATTTAACGCAACAGGAACACCTTCTTCAAAACGTACAGTTACTTCTTCAGGTTTGATTTCAACTTCTTCTTTCCAGAAAGCAACGCCCATAATTGGATCAACGATTTTGATACCTGCATTTAGGTATTCAAGATCTTTTGCTTCGTGAGTTGCGCCCAACATGTTTGAGTCAGTTGAGTACGCTTTTTCTTTTGACATTTTGTAGTCAAAACCGTTGTCGATGAGGAACTGTGACATTTCTGCACGGCCACCAAGCTCATCAATAAAGTTTTGATCTAGCCAAGGCTTATAAATTTTAAGATTTGGGTTAGTTAATAAACCATAACGATAGAAACGCTCAATATCGTTACCTTTATAAGTTGAACCGTCACCCCAGATGTTTACGTCATCTTCTTTCATAGCAGTAACGAGCATAGTACCTGTTACTGCACGACCGAGTGGAGTCGTATTGAAATAAGGAACACCACCTGTACTGATATGGAATGCACCACACTGAATTGCAGCAATACCTTCAAGTGCCAATTGTAAGCGGCAGTCAATTAAGCGAGCTTTTACAGCGCCGTATTGTTCTGCTTTCTTTGGAATTGCATCGTAGTCATCTTCATCTGGCTGGCCTAAGTTTGCAGTGTATGCATAAGGCTCAGCGCCTTTTTGTTTCATCCACAATAAAGCAGCTGAAGTGTCTAAGCCTCCGGAGAAGGCAATCCCAACTTTTTTGCCTACTGGTACATGCTGCAAGATCGTTGCATTATCAGTCATTGCTAGTCCTAACTATTTCGAAATAGGCACCCTAATACTTCGGTGACCAAGAGAATTTATTCGCTCAGTACTATATCACTTTTCAAATCGATTTTTTTTCTGTTAGGAAAGGAATTCTTTTTTTTTAATTTGAAAAATAGATTAATATTGGAAAAATATAAAGTTTTACGATAAGTATGACAATTTAGACGAAATGCTAAAAAGGAAAAAAACAAAATATGTTGATTCATCACAATCAAATTTTATCGACATTGCATCGTATTACGGGGTTTATTGTAATTTCAGAGCTTATCTATGCGATTTACAATATATTTGTGCATACGCCCAAATACTTTATTGGTAGTCTTTTAGGGCTTATTGCAGCAATCGCTACACAGTTCTTATGCGCTAGAAGTGTTAAGACTGGAACTACAAGCAGCCGTATCGGTTCAATTGTGATATCTATCTTAATGCTTAATATGTTCCCTATAGGAACTGTAATTGCTGTTGTGATGCTATTTTTCTCTTTATTTAAATGGGAAAAAGATTCAACGTTTCAATTACCCATAAAAAATTAAATGAAGGGACACAAGCTCGAATAATTGACAATTTCAACACGTAAAAAAATATGTGTGGTCATCCTAACATTTCAAAAAAGTATTAAAGTACTATGCAACAAGTTGCAAAAAATTATTGGGACGCAGCATGACAAGTTACGCCAATTTATTAAAACCATTACATTTAGGCTTTACCACTATTAAAAATCGTGTGGTGATGGGTTCCATGCATACGGGACTTGAAGATCGTTTTTATAATTACCCAAAACTTGCAGCTTATTTTGAAGAGCGTGCAAAAGGTGGGGTTGGTCTGATTGTGACGGGAGGTATTTCTCCAAACCGTCAAGGCTGGTTGGCTCCAGCTGGCGGAACGATGAATAGCTTATTTGACATTCCGCAGCACCGTTTAGTGACTCATGCTGTCCATAAGCATGGCTCAAAAATCTTAATGCAAATTTTGCATGCAGGGCGTTATGGTTACCAGCCATTTGTAGTGTCGTCGAGTGCAATAAAATCACCGATTTCACCATTTAAGCCACGTCAACTTTCTGAAAAAAATATTCTCAGCACCATTGAAGACTATGCACAGTGTGCTGATATTGCCAAAAAAGCAGGCTACGACGGCGTTGAAATTATGGGGTCGGAAGGATATCTGATTAACCAGTTTTTAAGTCGCCATGTAAACCAGCGTACTGACCGTTGGGGCGGTGAAATTGAAAACCGTATGCGTTTTCCGGTTGAAATTGTTAAAGCGATCCGCGCAAAAGTTGGTGAAAAATTTATTATCTGTTTCCGTTTATCGCTACTCGACCTTGTGCATGACGGTAACACCATGCAAGAAGTAGTCACTGTTGCTAAAGCTTTAGAAAAGGCGGGTGTCACTTTATTAAATACGGGTATTGGTTGGCATGAAGCACGTGTGCCAACTATTGTAACGTCTGTACCTCGTGCAGCGTTTGTCGATTACACGGCTCATGTAAAACAGCATATTTCAATTCCGGTAATTGCATCTAACCGTATTAATATGCCTGAAACTGCCGAAGAGATTTTGGCAAAAGGCAAGGCAGACATGATTCAAATGGCACGTCCTTTATTGGCCGATGCTTTTTGGGTAAATAAAACTGCGACCAATCGTGTAGATGAAATTAATACGTGTATTGCCTGTAACCAAGCATGCTTAGATCATGCATTTAAAAATAAACGTGTGTCTTGTTTAGTCAACCCACGTGCAGGCCATGAAACAGAACTGGTTTATTTAAAAACTAAACAGCCTAAGCGTATAGCAGTTGTGGGTGGTGGTGTGGCAGGTATGTCTGCTGCAACTGTTGCTGCAAGCCGTGGCCATGCTGTGACCTTGTTCGAAGCCAATACAGATGTAGGTGGTCAGTTCAACTTTGCCAAGGTTGTACCAGGTAAAGAGGAATTCCACGAGACAATTCGCTACTTTAAAGTACAGCTTCAAAAAACAGGTGTAGATGTACGTTTAAACACTCGTGTAAATCGTGAACAACTTGAGCGTGAAGGTTTTGACGAAGTTATTGTGGCAACGGGTGTAATACCACGTGCTTTAAAAATTGAAGGAAGTAATTCACCACAAGTTCTTTCCTATGCTCAAGTTTTACAGGGTGCAGAAGTAGGACAAAAAGTCGCAGTGATTGGAGCTGGTGGTATTGGTTTTGACGTATCAGAATTTTTACTTAAACCACCACATCAACCACAGCCTCAACCTTTAGCCGAGTGGCAGCGCGAGTGGGGTGTAGACCCAGATCCGAACTACATTTCTGAAGGTGGTATTCAGTCACCTGTGGTTGAACCAGCGATACGCGAAATTTATTTACTGCAACGTAAAACAACACCACTCGGTATTGGTCTTGGTAAGACCTCGGGTTGGGTACATCGTGCCCAGCTTAAAAAGCATGGCGTACGCATGCTGCGCGGCGTGCAATATAAAGCAGTTACCGATGAAGGGCTGTGGATTGAACATAACGGTCAAGACCAGCTTTTACGTGTAGACACTGTTGTGGTGTGTGCAGGTCAAGAGTCTGTAAAAGACTTGATGCCAAAAGAAGGTGAGTCGACTATAGCGAACTACCATATTATTGGTGGTGCAAAGCTTGCAGCAGAGCTAGATGCGAAGCGTGCGATCAAAGAAGGAGCAGAATTAGCCGCTCAACTGTAAAATTGATGAAACAATATGCACTTGAACACAAAGCGATGATATTTTTCTTGAATAAAATGAATAAGCTTTGTATTCTTACGCACATGGAAGCGTGGCAGAGCGGTTTAATGCACCGGTCTTGAAAACCGACGAGGGTGTGAGTCCTCCGTGAGTTCGAATCTCACCGCTTCCGCCAAAATTCTTAAAAGCCCTTGTTAATGACAAGGGCTTTTTTTATGTCTATAAATTACTTAAAAAATTATATTGCTCTGTTTCATAAATTTCTAAGTATGATCTCTCCTGTGCGTGGGTTCGTTAAAGTCACATTTTCTAGCGCCTGAATACACCAAGAGTTATTTTCCTTAACAAGGACGGTGAGAAGGAGGGTATCAATTTGATGGGGACCCTGGGGATGAGCTAAGCCTGCGGTTAGACGACTCCAAAAATGTGAAATACAGATATCATTAGTTAAAGAGGTGACGTCTATG
>NZ_JEYB01000098.1:0-8175 GCF_000582255.1 Acinetobacter sp. 1566109
AATTTGCAATTTTAAAAAGAGTAAAAATAATACTTTTCACTTAAAAATTCATTTTTAAAAATAACTATATTTTTTAACAAAAACTTATATAGCATTATTCACCTACTTTTATTTTTAAGTATATTTAAATTTATTTTTCAATTTAACTTCATTAAATTATTTGTTGAATTTTAATTTATTGTTCAATCCGTTCAATAATAAAAAGCCCATTTCAATAAATTAAAATGGGCTTTTATAAAGTTATTAACCAGCAACTTCTTCAGCTTTAGGTTTTGCTTTTATCAAATCAGCTTCATAAACCACATCATATTCTTCTAACTTTAAATGATGTAAACGCTGTTTAAGCTTTTTCAATGACCATGGCCATGCTGCAAAGTTACGCCCATTTGCATCAAGGTAGTAACTTTTACATCCCCCACTATTAAATACAGTGGTTTGCAGATGTTTTTGTACCAAGTCGTTGTGCTTTTTAATCACTTCTGATTTCACTGAAAGCTTAGCAATACCTTTTGCCTTCATTTGTAGCAAACCATCTACAATATATTGCAGTTGTGCTTCGGCAAGACCAATAAATGAGTCATAGACCAAAACATTTGGCCCAAGCATAAGAAATGCATTAGGTACATTTTCAATATTAGTTCCTAAGTAAGCTTCTGGTGAGGAGTCTTTCCAAAGCTCAGCCAAACATTCCCCTTTTTCGTTATGTACACGTTTACCAATAGGGGGATGAGACACTTCAAATCCAGTACCCCAAATAATCACATCAACTTCGTGGCGTTCACCATTGGCAGCAATCACCGTATTGCCTTCAACTTTAACTAGACCATGTGGAATAAGCGTCGTGTTAGGTGCCTGTAACGCTGGATAATAGTTATTGGCAAACAAAATACGCTTACAGCCAATATCGAAATTAGGCGTTACGTTTTTACGCAAGACTGGATCTTTAATTTGCAGCTTTAACAATTGTTTTGCAGCAAAATTGACAGGTTTTAATGCTTTTGGGTTGCGTAGGCCAAAATTAATGACATTTAAAGTACCCGCCACAGTCTGTCGCCAAGTCGCTTGAATAGCTGGATATTTGGCAATGACAGATTTACTCAACTCGCCCAAGTCCGTATCGGGCTTCGGTAGTACCCAAGGTGCTGTACGTTGAAATACAAACAACTCTTTGGCTTTAGGTTGAATTTGTGGCACAAACTGAATGGCAGATGCACCTGTACCAATTACAGCAATCCGTTTTCCAGTTAAATCATAGTCATGATTCCATTTCGCTGAATGGAACATTTCACCAGTAAAGGTATCTAAACCTTCAAGACGTGGAATTTGTGCTTCGGTAATTGGGCCTGTTGCAAATAAAACTGTTTTAGCGATATACAAACCAGAGCTTGTCTCTAGCTTCCAGATATTTTTTTGGTTATCCCACTCTGCTTTTAATAATTCGGTATTGAATTCAATTAAGGGCTCAATATCAAACTCACGACTAACATCGTCTAAATAACTTAAAATTTCCGGTTGGCGTGCAAATAAGTGACTCCATTTTGCACTTGGGGCAAAGGAGTAAGAATACAGAGCTGAAGGTACATCACAACCACAGCCCGGATAGGTATTTTCACGCCAAGTGCCACCGACGCGGCTGGCTTTTTCAATAATTTTAAAATTGGTTAAGCCTGCTTCGTTTAGCTTAATTGCTGCAGCTAAGCCAGAAATACCTGCACCGACAATAAAAGTGTCATAAACATGTGCAACTTCTTGGGTTTTACGTGTGCGTGTATTTGTTCTAGGTTTAGTGACCATAATTTTTCTGCCTATACAAAATTTTATTTAAATAACTGATACGAAAGCCCAAGGAACTTTGCATATAGCGTTGGAGACGTTCTTTTCATAAGCCAGAATAATTTGGCATCGATCTGTGGCGTGGTATAGAGCTGCCCTCGATCTAATCGATTCAATGTTAAAGCCGCAACTGCGTCACTGGTTGTCATGGCGTAGTTCATGAGTGCATGGTCTGCAAGCTTGGAATAACGGCCCGGAATACGACCATTTTTAATGATATTGGTAGGTACCAAAGTTGGGCACAGCACATTCACTTTAATATTGAATTTGCGTAGCTCGGCTGAAAGGGTTTCTGATAATGCCAATACACCGGCTTTCGTTACATTGTAGACACTCATTTCTGGAGCAGCCGTGTACGATGCTGCAGAAGCTACATTAATAATTGCACCGTAACCTAGTTTTTTGAGCTTCGGTACAAAAGCATGACAACCATGAATGACACCCCATAGGTTTACATGCATACACCATTTCCAGTCTTCCAAACTCATTTCATCAAATTTGCCGCCTAGCCCTACGCCGGCATTATTAATGATGAGTGTTACTGGATGATCAAGTAACTGTTCTGCTTGATCAGCCAAAGCCTGTACTTGTTCTGCTTGCCCAACATCGCACTGGACTGCAAATGCTTTTTGTCCAAGCTGTTCAATTAACTTTACAGTTTCTTTTGCAGCTTCTAAATTAATATCTGCACAAACAATATTTCCACCGCGTTTCGCCAGTTCAACTGCAAAACTCCGACCAATTCCACTGCCTGCCCCAGTTACGACCGCATATGCGTTTCGGCTAGGCTGGTCTTTCTTACCAAATAAAATCATAGTAAATCCTAAAAAACTTTAGGGAGACGGCAGTAATTTTCGTATTACTGCCATGACTAATACGCTTATGAAACTGCACGAACTGGTGGTGTAAATTCCTTCACAAAGTAAGGCGCTATAGCACCGCCCTCGTTAAGTAATTTGTTTTTGTAGTACTCAAGGTATTGAGTCGTGTCATGATCATTTGGGTGGAAGTTAGGACGTAAGTAATCAAAAATCTGGCCAATAGTGCTACCAAATACACCATCTTTTGGACTAAAAATTAAGTTGACGCCACGACGTGCATCTTTCCAGAATTTCTTAGTTAGCATTTCTTGTGGTTTACGTAGTACGGGTACAAATAAAGTTGCTGTTGGAATAAGTCCTAAAATAGTGATGAAAGCCATTAAAAAGCCGGTTGCACGTAACGGATAGTTACCGTTTAAAACCTGATAGACATCATAAGCAATGTCTTTATGCTCAGATTCTTCAAGCATATGCCACATCCATAACGCACGGCTTTTGGCATCATCGGTATAATAGAAATTCTTTTCATGCTTCATCATGTATTCGGCAAGTACTGCCGTAAAGTGCTCAATACCCGCCATAAGTGAAAGCTTTAACGGCTGTGGGAATTTTAAAAACACATATTTAAAGAAGTTTTCACCTAAGAAACGATAAAAATCGACCGGATATTCCAGCTCTTTAATTGCATCATTGAACTCATTATGCAATTTTGAATGGATGGCTTCTTGACCGATGAGGGAAGTCACACGCTGTTTTAAAATCGGGTCTTGAATAAATTCACGGTGGTGACGAGCTGTTTCAATCACCAGATCTTCACCATAGGTCAAGAAAACCGAAAGCGTTGCAAAGAACAATGTTGCAAACTGGTTGTTGACGTAAAACTCGATATCAATTTCTTTGCCATCAAACCCGATATTTAAATGGCGAATTGGGATAGTTCCTTTATTTGAGAAATCTATCTTTTGATACTGAGCTATAACTGATTTAGGAGAAATAATATTTCGGATAGCTTGAGCGACCATTTTCGACACCCTATAAAATTTGTTAAATACAAGGCAGCGTCGAATCAAACAGATAAAGTTGTCTTTAGATTATTTCTTGCAATCTTTAACTGCTCTAGAACAAAAATTTGCTCGAATACATCTGCCTTGCCATGTTTTATGAACCTAAGTGTTGTTAAGTTCACCAAATCAGATTAAATAGTGCGCTTGATGTACCACTCGAACAAGGACAAAAAAAGCCAACCTACTTTGAAACTTTTTGCCAACTTAAATATTTTTTGATTATTTCAAACAACTTATATAACCTACTCTTATTCATAATTATTTAAATAAAGTACATTTGTCCTTAAATGATAAAAATATGGCTTTAAAAGATAAAAAATGAAATATTATGCCTACTCTTCCTCGCATCTCATATCAAAATTTCAGCGTTCCAAAAATCACACTAAGCTTTCTGTTTTTAGAGCTTTATTGCATAAATGAAAACGATAAACTGCATTCAGAGAAAAAAATTGGATGAGGAGAATAAATCATGTTTGATATGCGTTTATCTCATGAGCGTGGTGCAGCACATCATGGCTGGTTACAGTCAAAACACACGTTTTCATTTGCAAATTATTGGGACCCGAAACAAGTCGGCTTTTCAGATTTGCTTGTGATTAATGACGATACGGTTGCTCCATCAAAAGGTTTTGGTACTCACCCTCACCGCAACATGGAAATTATTTCTTATGTGCTTGAAGGTGCGTTAGAACATAAAGATTCAATGGGCACAGGTTCGGTTATTGTGCCTGGTGATATTCAGTTAATGAGCGCAGGCCGTGGGGTTGCACATAGTGAATTTAATCACTCTGCTCAAGAAAACGTGCACTTCTTGCAAATTTGGGTGGTTCCAAATGAAGTGAACACAACACCGGGCTATCAACAATTGCATATTTCCGAGGAAGACAAACGCGGTAAATTGCACTTGATGATTTCACCAGAAGGTGGCGAAAAAACTTTATCCATCAAACAAGACATTAATATTTATTCAGGTCTTTTTGATGGTGAAGAAACAGCAGAATTTGCAATTCCAGAAGGTCGTTATGTTTACCTACATGTGGCAAAAGGCCGTATTGATGTAAACGGTAAAACCTTTAATACAGGTGATGCTGCACGAATTCGTGATGGAGGCAAGTTATCATTTACTAATGGTGACAACGCTGAAATTCTGATTTTTGATATGCGTCCTGAAGAAATTCCAACCATGCCATAATCAACAAAAAACACCTGCGAAATATACGCAGGTGTTTTTTTATGTTTATTAAAAAGAAAAATTATGAATGGTCTTCCGAGCGTGCCATTTCAGTGTTGATATAACTCATGATCATAGTTGTTAACCCTTCCACCATTTCATCAAAACTAATAAATGGGTTAGGTAAAATAAGATGCCTTGCTACGTTAAAAATACCGCTATTAATACAAATATAGGTAATTACAGGTAAATTATTAATTTTTAAATATTTAGGATTATGCATCATATATTTCATGATGACTTCCATTAAAGCCTGTTCAATTTTTGGAAAATATTTGTCGTATTGCAACTCACCTGCGTAACGTAAAACGGTTAAGTAACGGTCATTATTTTTCTTTAATAAATCACTGAACGTATAAAAAATCATTTCAATGACAGGCTCTAACTCCAACTCTAAAATTGTGGGGGTTAGCTCTTTAATCATGTCGAGAATTTCACTCACAAAGTAGTGATTCATCGCATCATAAATTTCTTCTTTATTTTTAAAATACTCATAGAGAGACCCCACACTCACCCCTGCAATTTCCGCAATATGACGTGTGGTGGTACCACTTGGTCCATGCAAAGCTACGGCAATAAAACCTGCTTCAATAATGGTATCGACAGTGACTTTGGCTCGTGCCTGACGGGGTTTTCGCGTAGACATATTTTCTTATTAATAATCCGAACATAAGCTCAGGTTAGCATGTAATTTAGCCCCACCCTAATAAAAAAACAAAATCCGAATAGTTGTCAAATTTCATAGAGTAATTTTTATAGGAGCATGGCTAAACATACTTATGAGCTCTTTTATTACCAGGTAATTATTTTTAAATAAATTTAAATTATTTAAATAAAAATCAATATATTAATAAATTAAAAAACTATTTTTTTATTCTATTCATGCATTAGATGGGAGCTTAAAAAACTTGAAAAGTTACCCGAATTGAATCCGAACATAAACTCAGATTAACATGAAAAAATCCAAAAAGAGGTTGATTCATTTTATCAAGTTCCCCTCTTTTTCCGTTATTCAGTCAAATAATCAAACAAATAACGGAGCAACATCACCGTAGTCAGTAAGCACAGAAAATGCTTTTTGAAAATGGAATTTACAGTGCGCTGTTGGAAATCAAAGCTTTTGGTTTTCGACGTAGCTGCACTATCACTGATTGATCTGAAGGTGTCGCCATGATCTCGACCACAGTTAAAAAATCACTAAACAAACTCAAATTTTACCGTGAAATCGAGTTACCAGATTTTGCCAGTAAAGGGTCTATTCCAATCCGTCATTTAAATATCGGGTTTGATGGTAAAGAGATTGATGTTGAATTCTATATGAACAATCAATTTGCCACTTTGTTTTTTGCTACGCTTTCAGTATTTCTAACCTATGGTGAAGATTTGGTGATCGAGACTGCACGTCACCACCGTGAATTTATTCAAGACCCGATTTTAAAACAGCGTGTTACTTCATTAATTGGTCAAGAAGCGATTCACTCTAAGTTGCATAATGAATATAACGATGCACTTAAAGATGTTGAATATCCGGTCGATTTATACCGTTTCTTGGGCGAGAACTTCTTTAAATATGTGTTTTTGAAATTTCCGCAACCGCTTAAATTATCAATGATGGCCGGTATTGAGCATTTTACGGCTGTACTTGCCGAATACATGATGAAACACGAAAAAAATTTCTACTATTCAGATGATGCAAAAAGCCGTGCTTTATGGATGTGGCATATGCTTGAAGAATCTGAGCATAAAGATATTGCCTATGATGTATATCAATTACTCAATGGTAGCTACCCACTACGAGCTTCTGGTTTCTTCTTAGCTTTCTTTACCATTTTAGGTCTAATCCCAGCAACTACCTTGTTTATTCCGGTTTTAAGAAAACCACAGGAAATGTTGACTAGAAAATTCTGGAAAGACGCGCGCCGTGGAGTCGGACTTATCTTTGGTCCAAAAGATGGTGTATTCGGTAGCACGATTGGCCAAATTTTTGATTACTTACGTCCTGACTTCCACCCAAATGATCATGACACCACTGAATATCTAGAGTACTACAAAGACAAATTACTGAACGAAGGAGGTGCAATTGCGCCTTACTTTGTGAAGGAATTTACACCACCTGTACGCTTGTCTTAACTGGCTTGCAACCAGTCACTACTCAATGGCTGGTTTTCCTTAAATCTATTTCGGGATGAATCATGATTTTATTTGGTAAAAAGAAAGTTAAACCAAGCCAAAAAGCTTATGCCGTTGTGACTGGCGCAGGCAGTGGAATTGGACGGAGTTTTGCAATTGAACTGGCAAAACGTGGTGGTAGCGTAGTGTGTGCAGATATTAATTTAGAAGCCGCAGAAGAAACGGTAAAGCTTCTTGAACAAGAAGGCGCTAAAGCTTTTGCCATGCGCTGCGATGTGGGTAATGCAGAGCAAGTGAACCACCTAGCTGAAACTGCTGAAATTTTACTTGGGCACCCTGTGACCCTTGTCATTAATAATGCGGGTGTGGGCTTAGGCGGTAAGTTTGACGAACTCAGTCTAGAAGACTGGAACTGGGTCATGAATATTAACCTTTGGGGCGTTATTCATGGTTGCCATGCATTTGTACCAAAGTTGAGCCTGTAAATTATTTTGTGTAAGTTCCATTTTTTATAAATGATCTTTTAATCGATCATCGAACTGAATCGTAAACCAATTCATTGCTAAACGCCAATTTTGAATTGGCATCGTCCATTTCTTCGCAGCATTTGATGTTGCTAAGTAAATGACCTTCTTTACTGAGTCATCAGATGAAAAGATTTTCCTTTTCTTCGTTGAATGGCGTATTACGCTATTCAACGACTCAATCGCATTTGTTGTATAAATAGCATGACGTATTTCGGCTGGATAGCTAAAGATCGTTCGGATATTTTCCCAATTGGCCCGCCAGGATTCTCCAATTTTGGGATACTGGTGATTCCATTGATCACAGAAGATGTCTAGGGACTTTAAAGCATTTTCCTCTGTACTTGCCTGATAAATCGCTTTCAGACCCGACGTAACAGCCTTGTAGTCTTTCCAGCTTACAAATCTCAGGCTATTGCGTACAACATGCACAATACACAGTTGAATATCAGTATGAGGGTAAACAGAGGCTATCGCGTCAGGAAAGCCTTTTAATCCATCTACACAGGCAACAAGAATGTCCTGTACTCCTCGATTTTTTAGCTCTGTCATGACTGACAGCCAGAATTTGG
>NZ_JEYB01000099.1:0-8115 GCF_000582255.1 Acinetobacter sp. 1566109
TTTAACACCTGCAATTGAATTTACGCTTGAACAAGCTCTTGAATTTATTGAAGATGACGAGTTAGTAGAAGTTACTCCAAAATCAATTCGTATCCGTAAGCGTTACTTGACTGAAAACGAACGTAAACGTAACCGTGATAAATAATTTTTCTTAAATGAAAAAGAAAAACCGCTAAATTCGTTTAGCGGTTTTTTATTGCTTACTGGTAAAGCTGAAAGTAAACTTAAAGTCATATTTTTCTTGTAAGCAAATATGTTGTTAAAGTGTGAAATAGCTTTCTTTTTTTGAAAAAAATATTAAATTATCAATATCATGGCGAGTACTATCTAGACGGATAAGAGGCCAGTGAAAAAAGAAAAATATGATGTGTTCCTCCCCCCTACATCTGGAGATGTTTAGATGAGTATTATTCAAGAATTTAAAGAATTTGCCATTAAAGGCAATATGATGGATTTAGCCATTGGTGTAATTATTGGTGGTGCTTTTGGCAAAATCGTAGACTCGTTAGTAAAAGATATCATTATGCCGCTTATCACTGTAATTACTGGTGGTGGTGTTGATTTCTCGCAGAAATTTATCGTATTAGGTGCAAACCCGAATAACTTACAATCTCTAGATGCCTTACAAAAAGCAGGTATCAACGTATTAACTTATGGTAACTTTCTGACCATTTTAATTAACTTCCTGATTTTGGCTTGGGTTGTGTTCTTAATGGTGAAATTATTAAACAAACTTCGCCGTGATAAGAATGAGCCAGAAGCTCCAGCTGCAACTCCAGAAGATATCCAATTATTACGTGAAATTCGTGATGAGTTGAAAAAACAAGCTTAATAAAAAATTTAAGTATAAAAAACGGTACCTAGAGTACCGTTTTTTATTACAGAGCATTTTATACTGGACTAGAGATATTGATAAACTTGCTAAATCACAGTTAAGTTTAGCTAAGCAGATAGAACAAGGAACATAAATTAATGAATCAGCTTTTTGTATATGGAACCTTATGCCCTAATAAAGCAAATGCTCATATTTTAGAGCAGATTGGTGGAAGCTGGACGAAAGCTAGTGTACGAGGGGTAATTCATATTTTAGATTGGGGCCCAGACAAAGGTTTAAAAGCGTTAGAGTTAGATCCGCAAGCAGATTGGATAGAAGGTTATGTGTTTAGCACAGAAAAACTTGCTGAAAACTGGCAAATGTTAGATGACTTTGAAGGCTTTCAATACCAGCGTGTAATCGCTGATATAAAACTAGAGTCGGGTGAATATATTAAAGCCTGGACATATCAAATGAATGCACAGGCTAAAACTTTTGAAAATGATAATTAAATTAATGAGTCCTAACGTAAGCTGCCCATTCGGAATTTAACTTCTAAAAGATGATAGCCAAACTGACTTTTGATAGGGCCTTGTAATACACGTTCAGCAGCCGTAAATACTACTTTGTCGATGACAGGTACCAACTGTCCTTTTTTGACTTCACCAAGTTCTCCACCACGTTTTGCTGAATTGCAAGTGGAGTATTGCTTGGCAAGTTTGGCAAAGTCAGCCCCACTTTGTAGCTTCTTTTTTAGCTGTTCGGCTAAGTCTTTATCTTTGACTAAAATATGTCGGACAATTGCTGTTTGCATGTTGTCTTCCTCCAAAAAATTAAGGCTTTCTCAGCTTTTTAAGCGGTTGGCATTGTGGGCAAAATACACTGGCGCGCTGACCGAGTTTTAAGTTTTCTAATGTGGTTTCACAGTTAACACACATTTCTCCGGCACGACCATAAGCGAGTAAAGTCTGTTGAAAATAACCATTTTCACCCATGGCATTGCTGTAGTCTCGTAAAGTCGAGCCGCCTAAATCAATTGCTGACTTCAAAATTCGCTTAATCTCGATAACCAGTTTCTCAATTTGTTGCATAGTCAAATCGCCAGCAGGCTGAGCTGGGTGAATGCCTACATTAAACAAGCTTTCGGTTGCATAGATATTGCCAACACCAACCACTACATGATTATCCATGAGTGCAATTTTTATGCCGACAGCTTTATTCTTGAGTTTGGAAGCTAAATATTCTGCATGAAAGTCAGTACTTAATGGTTCTGGCCCTAAAGTGTCGATGAGTTTGCCTTGAGTTTCAGGGTTAAGCCAAAGAATGCAGCCAAAACGACGTGGGTCGTGGTAACGTAACTGCTGATCTTCAAATTGAATAATCAGATGATCATGCTTTCTCAATTCATCGTTTGGTTGACACAGACGAAAGCTTCCTGACATGCCTAAATGCCAGAGCATTTGATCTTGTTCAAACTCTGCCAAAATATATTTTGAACGACGATTTAATCCAATCAGGCGTTGCCCAACAAGTTTTTGAATATCATCTGGTATTGGCCAACGTAAGCTAGGATTACGTACTTCAACACTTAAAACTTTTTGATTCAATAAGGGAAATAAACTGGTTTTGGTGGTTTCGACTTCGGGTAACTCAGGCATGCCAACTCGCAGAATTAACAGATATACTGGATTAATCAAGTATAACGTGTGGTATGTAATATTTCAGAGAATACTATGTCAGATATTTTACCATTAAGCTGGTTTCAACGAGAAACTTCGGAAGTAGCATATGATTTAATCGGCTGCGTATTATGTAAGCGACAGCCTGATGGACAAGTTATCCGCTGTACAATTAGTGAAACAGAAGCTTATTTGGGTGTTCGCGATAAAGCCTGCCATAGCTACAATGACAAACGTACCGCACGAACAGAGGTAATGTATCGCCATGGTGGCACCATTTATGTTTATTTAATTTATGGTATGTATGAAATGCTCAACATTATTACTCAAACAGAAGGTGTACCTGAAGGAGTGATGATTCGATCAGCATTTTTAAATAGTGCTTCAACTAAAAAAGAATATAAGCTTTTGGCTGGACCTGGCAAACTGACACGTTATTTGAGCATTGATCGGACTTTAAAAGGCCAGACTTTAGGTGAAGAATCTGGACTATGGATTGAGGCAGCCACTACACAGCCAGAAGTGGTTTTAACGCCACGTATTGGAATTGATTATGCCGAAGAAGCAAAAGATTGGCCTGAACGATATTGCTGGAAAGATCATCCATCTTTAAGCCGATAACTCTTAAACTGGAAATCAATTTTTATATCGCAAAACGACTGTTCCAGATTTACAACAATGTAAACCGAATTCTATATCCAGACAAGACACTGCTTTTTGTTATCATAACTACAATATAAATAAAGGAAATAAGCATGTCCTTATTACGCTTAGACCGACTTCACTACTGTATTTTGATGAGTATGGGCTGTATTTCTAGCCCACTTGTTTGGGCAGAAGACTTAAATTCAGATGTTGCCAAATTGCCTACTTTACATGTGGAAGCAACGCGTACTGATACTACTTACTTACAAACACCTGCTTCGGTTTTTCGAATAGATGCACCTCAGGCGGATAGTTCTTCACAAGTGAATTTGACCGAGGTTGTGAAGGGGATACCGAGTTTGCAAATTCGTAACCGTGAAAATTATGCGCAAGATTTACAGCTATCTATGCGTGGTTTTGGTGCACGTTCTACTTTTGGTGTCCGAGGTATTCGCCTATATGTGGATGGTATTCCTGCAACAATGCCAGATGGGCAAGGCCAAACGTCTAATATCGACTTAAGCAGTCTGGACCATGTTGAAGTCCTAACAGGGCCTTTTTCTTCACTTTATGGAAACTCATCGGGCGGGACAATTTTAACTTCTACTAAAGAAGGAAAGGGTAAAGACTCAATTGAGCTCAGCTATTCGGGTGGTAGTCACGATAAAAGCCGAGCAGGGCTAGTGCTACAAGGTGGAGCAAAAGGGGCGAATGAACCAAGTTATATTATTAGCTCATCATACTTCGATACCGATGGTTACCGAGAACATAGCGGGGCAGAAAAAATATTAAATAATGCAAAGCTCAGTTGGAATCTTGATGATGGAAGTAAAATCAACTGGGTGACTAACTATGTCAAAATCAATGCCGATGATCCACAGGGTTTAACGCATGATCAGTGGAATGCGAATCCAAAGCAACAAGTTCCGTTTTTAAAGCAATTTAATGTTCGTAAAGATATCGAACAAACCCAAACGGGCATGACATGGTCTAAGCCTATTAATGATAAAAATGAACTTTATGCCATGGCATATTTGGGTAATCGTCAAGTCACTCAGTATCAATCTATTCCTAAATCTACCCAAGATGCCAGTATCAATCATGCGGGTGGTGTGATTGATTTTGACCGTAATTATTATGGTGCTGATTTCCGTTGGACAGGTAAAGAACTATTGCCAAATACAACGGTGAGTTTGGGGGTTGCACTCGATGCGATGGATGAAGATCGTAAAGGTTTTGAAAACTTTAATGCGGATGGTATTTATGGTGTCAAAGGTAAGTTACGCCGTGATGAAGATAATACTTTATGGAATATTGACCCATATTTACAAGTTTCATGGCAGTTCTTACCCACATGGCGTTTAGATACGGGCGTACGCTATAGTAATGTTCACTATAAGTCGGAAGATCGCTATTTAAGTAATGGCGACGATAGCGGCAAGACTGATTACAGTAAAGTTTTACCGTCGCTTGCGTTAAGTTGGCAAATTTTACCTGAGCTCATGGCTTATATGAGTTATGCCAAAGGGTTTGAAACACCGACCTTTACTGAAATGGCATATCAAACTGATACGACAAAGTCAGGTTTTAATTTTGATTTAAAACCATCGACCAGTGATACCTATGAAGCTGGTTTAAAATCACAAAACCAATTAGGTGATTTTACTTTGGCAGTTTTTCAAACTAAAACCAAAAATGACATTGTTTCAGCAGGAAGCTCAAATGGTCGTTCTACCTTCCGAAATGCGGATAAAACTTTGCGTGAAGGGGTAGAGTTTGCATGGAATAAAAAGTTGTGGCGAGATTTAACAGCGACAGCAAGCTATGCCTATTTAGATGCTACTTTTGATGCGGATATTCCTGCTTTAGGCAATATTGCTCAAATTCCAGATGGCAATGCGATTCCTGGAATTGCTAAAAATCAGGCTTATATTTCTTTAGCTTGGCAACCGAGCCACGGACTATATGGTGGTGTAGATGTACAGTATATGGACAAAGTATACGTGAATGATACCAACAGTGACGCAGCACCAAGCTACAGTGTAACTTCAGCAAATATTGGTTATGCATGGGATTTAGGTGCTTGGAAGGTCAAAAGCTTTGCTCGTGTAGATAACCTATTTGATAAAAACTATGCGGGTTCAGTTATCGTAAATGATGGTAATGATCGTTATTTTGAACCCGCTGATGGGCGTAACTGGAGTGCAGGTTTACGTGTAATTAAACAATTCTAGGAATTTAAAATGGCAAAATTATTTGAAACGGTTAATTTTGATTCGCTACAACTAGTCAATAGAATTGTAATTGCCCCAATGTGTCAGTATTCGGCAACTGATGAAGGTGAAATTACCTATTGGCATGAGCAGCAATGGGCAAATTACGCGTTGTCTGGAGCTGGGTTATGCATTGTGGAGGCTACGGCTGTACAAGCGGAAGGTCGAATTAGTTACGCAGATCTTGGACTTTGGAATGACCAGCAACGTGACCAGATCAAAACTTTATTAGGAAAAGTTAAAACACTTTCTCCTATGCCATTTGGAATTCAGTTAGCACATGCTGGACGTAAGGCATCAACTGAAAAGCCTTGGTTGGGGAAAGGTCAAATTGCAAAAGATCAGCCACATGGTTGGCAAACAGTTGCTCCAAGTACAAGTACTTTTTCAGTTCACGATGCTGCGCCACATGCATTAACAGTTGATGAAATTAAACAAATTCAACAAGACTTCGCCGCTGCGGCAAAACGTGCAGTTGAAGCTGGCTTTGAGCTAATTGAAGTACATGCAGCACATGGCTACTTGTTGCATCAATTTTTATCGCCAATTGCGAATCAACGAACAGATGAATATGGCGGTTCTTTAGAGAACCGTATGCGTATGACGCTTGAAGTACTTCAGGCAATTAAACTTGCTGTTCCTGCAGGTTATCCTGTAGGAATACGTTTATCTGCAACTGACTGGATGGATGGTAACGAACAGTGGGACATTGAGTCTACGGTTGGTTTATCAAAAGCCTTAGAGCAACTGGGAGCCGCTTATATCCATGTCTCTAGTGGTGGCTTACATGAACACCAAAATATTACCATCGGGGCAGGTTACCAAGTACCATTCGCGGAGCAGGTTAAAAAACATGTATCTATTCCTGTGATTGCGGTAGGTCTTATTACTGATCCACAGCATGCTGAACAAATTTTAGAAAACCAACAAGCTGATGCCATTGGTCTTGCACGTGCAATGTTATATGACCCACGTTGGCCATGGCATGCTGCAGCTACATTGGGTGCAAAAGTCAAAATTGCTCCTCAATATTTGCGTTGTCAACCACATGGCTTAAAACAGCTTTTTGATTCTTTTTAGTTTTTAAATATGTGGGCAAATTAAGATTTGCCCGTTTTTCTTTTGAAATGAGTGAGGGCGTTGTTTGTGGTTTTTCAGGTAATCTTACCAATTTTGATTTTATTATTGATGGGGTACTGTAGTGTTCTCATTAAACTGGTAACACCTGAACAAATTAAGGCTCTGAGTGCATTTGTTATTAAAATTTCTTTACCTGCTTTTTTAATCCAATCTTTAGCCAATAAAAACTTACAAGATATTTGGCACCCAGCTTATTTTATTGCTTATGGTGGTGGCTCTTTAATCTTATTTTTTCTGGCTTTTATCATTTATCGGAAATATTTTAAAAACAGCCTAACCCATAGTGCAGTCATATCGATGGGCGCTTCTATGTCAAATACAGGTTTTATGGGTACTGCTATTTTGACTATGCTCATGGGTAGTCATGCTGCAATCTATATATCTTTAACTTTAATTATTGAAAACTTATTAATTGTCGCTTTAATGCTTATTTTGGCAGAAGCGGGATTACATCAACAGCAGCGGCTTTTGCCTTTACTGAAAAAAACATTCATAAATTTAATTAAAAATCCTGTAATTATTGCAATTTTGGTGGGGATGAGCTGTATCTTGCTAGGTATTCATCTGCCTTCAAAACTTGGGCAAGCTTTAGAACTTTTAGGAAGGACAGCTTCGCCTCTAGCACTATTTGCTATTGGCGGCAGCTTAGTTGGTATAGGTATTACCGCCGTGAATTTACAAAGTGTATTGTTGGCTGGGTTTAATGTCATTCTTATGCCAGTTGTGATTTTTGGGTTATTCCTTTTATTACCAAACGTCAGTCAAGAGATGTTATATGCTGGAACATTAATTGCGGCACTTCCAATGCCAATTGCTTTTGGTATTTTTGGGCAAGCATATGGTTTAAATGAAAGAGCATTAACACCTTTAATGATAAGTACTATTATTGGTTTTATTGGAGTAAGTGGGCTTATCGCTTTGTGGTGGTAAAAGAAAAGCCCCATACGGGGCTATTGTTTCTTTGCTATTTTTTAGGTGCAGGCTGTGTAGGGGCGGCTGCAGCTTGTTTATTCTTCTCAGCAATAATCTTTTCGACTGAAGCTAAAGACTCTCTAGCATTAGGAACATTTTGGTTAGCAAGTTCAGTAAAAATCTGTTTTGCTTGAGGCAAGTTCTGAGGAATAATATTGCCATTTGCCATCATAGTCGCTAAAGCCATAGATGCTGGTGCATAACCTTTTTGTGCAATTGCTTGTAAAGCTTCAATGCCTTGGCGTTTCATTAGCGGGTTTTTATTTTCAACCCCTTGGCTAATATCATAAAGTGCTTTGACTTGAATAGCAGGGTAGTTTCCTTTTCGAATTAAAGGCGCTAGCTTTTGTAAAGCAATTTGATGAGACTGTGGCTTTTTCTGAGCAAATAAAATAGTCGCAATTTTTACCGTTGCATCATCAGAGCCTTGAGCTGATGCTTTTTGCACATATTGGCTAAATTTATTACTATCTTTTGCAACGCCTAATTCACCAGTTTCATAAATCTGTGCAAGTCTATAACTGGCCTGAGCATAACCTTTGTTTGAAGCGTCTTCATAATATTTTAGAGCTTTGGCATTATCTTTAGGGGT
>NZ_JEYB01000100.1:0-7557 GCF_000582255.1 Acinetobacter sp. 1566109
ATTCTCCCAACACGTGCTTTAGAAGTTGTAAAAAAAGGAATAAATCTGTTCCATCACGGTGGATTTCACATGGTCGGTGTCGACAAAATTGTGAAAGAAACCGAAGTGAATAAAATGACGTTTTATAATTATTTTCACTCTAAAGAACGCTTCATCGAAATCTGTTTAATCGTACAAAAAGAACACCTCCAAGACCAAGTGGTTGCACTGGTCGAGTATGACCATGACACAAGCACAACCGATAAACTCAAGAAGTTGTATGTTCTACATACCGACTTAGAAGGCCCGTACTACTTATTATTTAAGGCTATTTTTGAAACTAAAAATAGTTATCCAAAAGCTTATAAAACCGCGGTGAGATACAGAACATGGCTGACCAATGAAGTTTATAGTCAGCTTAGATTACTTAAAACTGATGCTTCTTTTACCGATGCCAAACTCTTTTTATATATGATTGAAGGCAGAATTATTCAGCTTCTAAGCTCTGATGAGACAGATGAAAGAGACGGGGAGTTAGAATGGCGCTGGATACTGAAACTGCTAAGATTAAACTAGATTTCTGATACTTTTATAATGGCCTAAGGCAGCGAATAAAAAGGCATTTTAAGCTTCTCTTTAATTTCTTAGGTTAACATCTAAAGAAATTCCTTGTTTGGAATGAATTGAATTCCTATCAAAGGAGAACCAAATGCTGGAAGTCTTAAAAAATAGTACATATCGGCATTTGTTTTTAGCCCAAGTCATTGCATTGATTGGTACTGGGCTAATTACAATTGCATTGGCTTTACAAGCCTATGACATTGCTAAAGGGCAGGCTGCGCAAGTTCTTGGTATTGCTTTGGCAATTAAAATGATTGCTTATATTGGCGTTGCTCCAATTGCCTCAGCTTTTGCAGAAAGACTTCCTCGTAAAAAGGTTCTGGTGACTTTGGATGTGATTCGAGCGTGCACTGCTTTATGCCTACCATTCGTTACTCAAATTTGGCAAATTTATATTCTGATTTTTCTTTTACAGTCTGCATCGGCAGCATTTACCCCAACATTTCAAGCCATGATTCCCGATGTCTTACCCGAGGAAAGAGAATATACCAATGCGCTATCTCTATCTCGGTTAGCATATGACTTAGAAAATATTATTAGCCCGATGTTGGCAGGTTTTTTACTAAGTTATATGAGTTATCACAACTTATTTTTAGGTACAGTGATTGGATTTATTGGCTCGGCGCTTTTCGTTGTAAGTACAAAACTACCCGTGGCTCAGGTTGCTGCATTTCAAGGTATATATAGCAGAATAAAAAGAGGGGCAAAAATCTATTTCAACACTCCTCGTTTAAAAGCTTTATTGGCATTAAATCTAGCCATTGCTTCTGCGAGCGCTGTGGTAATTGTAAATACTGTCGTTTTAGTACAATCCACTTTTAAATTGTCCGAACATGCGACCACTTGGGCGTTTGGGTTATTTGGCTTAGGATCAATGCTTTCGGCTTTTATGCTTCCTAAAGTTTTAGAAAAATTTGATGACCGATCTGTCATGCTGACTGGAACGGTAATTTTGGTAATTGGTTTATTTAGTGGATATTTTATCGCTTCATATGATTGGCTTTTAGCACTCTGGTTTGTTTTGGGAATAGGGTATTCAGTCTCACAAACTCCAACGGGTCGACTCATTCGTAAGTCTGCTTCAAGTGAAAATAGAACGGCTTTGTTTGCTGCACAATTCGCGTTTTCACATGCATGCTGGTTAATTACATATCCTTTAGTGGGATGGTTAAGCACTCACTTTGGAACTTTATTTACTTTTATTCCTATGGCAATTATTGCTTTAAGTGCATTGTCTTTTGCCTATTTCATCTGGCCGAAAAATGATGACTTAGTTTTATCTCATACCCATCATGACTTACCTGCTGGACATGAACATTTGGTTAACCATAGCCATAACGGTGAGCATGCACACGAATATGTGATTGATGATTATCATCATAAATGGCCGAAATAAGAAAGAAACTAACTTACTAGACTAAAGTTCAAATGTCATTCATCTGCTTTGCATCTTTTTAGTGCTTTTATTTTGTACACTAAATGCTCATTATAATTCCAATTTAAGGAAGCAAGCTCATGAAAAAATTATTATTTATTTGTTTAATTGGTTTAGCGGTCACAAATGCTAACGCTCACTCTGGCGGGACTAACTCATCAGGATGTCATACCAATAGTAAAACGGGACAATATCACTGTCATTAATAAAAAAAGAGTAAGCATAAGGCTTACTCTCTTGTTTTAATAGAATAAATTTTTATACACCCACGTATAGAATTAAACCACAAATCGCTGCTGCTAAAATTACATACATAACTTTTACTTCAAAGTGGAATAAGGCAATAAATGCAGCGATTGTAATTAAGGCCGCTTCATAATTAAAAGCTTGACTAAATCCATGAGGCCATAAAACATGATAACTAAAGAACAGTGCCAAATTTAAAATCACACCGACTACGGCAGCTGTAATTGCAGTTAAAGGAGCAGTAAATTTTAGCTCGTTATGCGTTGATTCGATAACAGGTGCACCTGCTAAAATAAATATAAATGAAAACAGAAAAGTAAACCAAGTAACAATAATTGCACCGAGTGTACCTGCCAGAAATAAATGTTCTGAACCTAATAAAGCATGGTTGAATCCACCGAGAAAACCCACAAAAGCAACAACTATAATTAGAGGCCCAGGTGTACTTTCACCAAGTGCTAAACCATCAATCATTTGCGTTGGGCTTAGCCATCCATAATAGTTCACAGCTCCTTGATATACATATGGCAGAACTGCATACGCACCGCCAAATGTAAGTAAAGCTGCTTTAGTAAAGAACCATGCCATTTGTGTATATGAATGATCCCAACCAAAGTAAAGGCCAAGCCCCACGACAGGAATAAACCATAGAAGGGCACCAACAATAATAATTTTAGTCAGGCGTAACCATTTGAACTTTGCATGTTCTGGAGTTGGTGTATCGTCATCAATTAAGGCAGTACCATAATCTTTTTGACTGTTTTTATGCCCTGCATTACTAGAAAACAGTTCAGGATATTTCTTACTTGTAAAATAACCAGTGAGTCCTGCCGCAAAAACAATGAGTGGAAATGGTAGGTTTAAAACAAATATGGCGAGAAAAGCGATAGCAGCAATTAACCATAAGAATTTGTTCTTGAGTGATCGACTGCCAATTCTGTAAGTTGCGTGAAAAACAATAGCGACTACAGCTGGTTTAATTCCATAAAACAGGCCAGCAATTATTGGAACATCACCGAATTTAACGTATATCCATGATAAGCCTATTAATATGAATAAAGAGGGGAGAACAAATAAAATACCTGCAACTAAACCTCCAATAGTACGATGCATAAGCCACCCGATATAGGTCGCTAACTGCTGTGCTTCTGGGCCGGGCAATAGCATGCAATAGTTAAGCGCATGTAGAAAACGTTTTTCTGAAATCCAACGCTTTTGTTCAACAAGCTCTTGGTGCATAACAGCGATTTGTCCTGCTGGCCCTCCAAAACTGATAAATCCTAATTTGAGCCAAAATAGGAGTGCACGCCAGAAGCTTACAGGTTCAACAGGAGAGTCCTGTGAGTTTTGTTTTTCTTGTGTCATGAGCGTTCTCTTTTTAAGTCGGCATATAAGCCATCAAAGATATAGTTGGCCAATTCAAATAATTGGTCGTCGTTGCTGATCTGACTACGTAAACCTTGAATTACTTTTTCTATGCCTATTGCTTCTGGTGGTTCAAAACCACCGACATCAAGATAGTGAACAATTTCTGCAATCTTTTTTAATGCAGGTGTTTCAAGTTCAAAACTATGCAAGAGAACTTCAAAAGTAACCAAGTTATCGATATGGGTGAAAGTTGCTCCATCAAAATCATAACCAAGTGCATATGTAGGACATTCAGAAGGGGATTCCAGCCATAGAAACTGAGGTGATTCATCAATAAAATTTTTGATAAGCCAAGCTGACGCTAATCTGTCTATCCATGGGTGCTTTCGGGTAGCCCAGACTTGATTTTGATAATCTTTTTTTAGAAGTCGCTTTATCTTTGCTTGAGTAAAAACGGGTTCATTGGTTTCACCAAGTCGAGCAATAGAATGTTCGAGTGAGATAAGTTCATTGAGTGTTTGCTCTTGGACTTCGCTAGGGAAATAATCAATTTCGACAAGAGCATCCAAGCTCTTTCGCAATTTCCGGACTTGTTTAAGTAGTTCTTTTTTTTCATTTTCATTTTGATTCTGATTTAAATCAACAAGCTGTTTACGTATAGCTTCATATTCTTCATTACGATTAAAAAGTGAAATAATTTCAAGGTTTAATGGCGCTTCTGCTTGAAAGATATAAGCTGAACCTTGTTCTGAGATTACATCCTGCGCGATAGCTTCAAATTTTTCAGAGTGCGTAATGGGTAATAGATAGACTCCATCACGCACAGTTGCGGCTCCGCTTGCCTTGAGTGAACGCCAGACTCTCATACGAGCGGTTGAGTTCTGAGTAGGGAGTGAAGATATGAGTAAAGATATATTCATGTTACATACTCAACATATTTTGTTTAGTATATAACAAAATTTACTCAATCGAGTGAACCATCCATTAGAACTTTTTGTATATGCTTATAAAAAAGAACTATCTATTAAGAGATAATTTTATGACTGAAAAAGCTATAAGTTTGAAAAATGCTGTTTTAAAGAATTTAAAAAAAGTTCAACCTTTTTTGGAATTCTCGATCCATAAGGTGTGGTTGCATAAAAATATAGATCGGAGTTTAAAAGGGTTTTTGAATAGTTAATAATGATTCCTTCATCTTCATATTTTTTTGCTAAAAAGTCAGGTGCAAATAAAATGCCTTGATTTCTCTTACAAAGTTCTAAAAGAATTTCTATATTATTGCATGTTAATTTTGGTATTGAGTTAATAATATTATTTTTTAAGTCATCTTTAGAATATAGTAAAATGCTATGTTCTCTAAGCTCTTCTATATTTTTCGGTTTTCCATATTTATTTAAATATGTATCTGTTGCATAAAAGCTTCTTTTATATGTATTTAAAATGAAAGTATTTTTCTCTTCAATATTTTCCTCAACTTTTAAAATCACATCAAATTTATGGGGATTGATATGAGTGGAGTGGTCTGAAAACATAAGATCAATTTCAATATGAGGATATTTGATTAGAAAATTAGAAATGACATCTGAAAAGCACGTTTGGATAAAGACATGTGGAGCACTAATTTTGAGTAAGCCTTCAGGGTATTTCTGGTCGTATACAAAGTCATGAGCTGCTAAATCTAACTCTTTCACAATCACTTTGCATCGCTCATAGAACTTTTCTCCAGAGCGAGTCAGGTCCATCTTTCGGGTGTTGCGTATAAATAATGATGTATTAAATAGACTTTCTAAATAA
The DNA here is from genome assembly GCF_000582255.1 of Acinetobacter sp. 1566109. Taxonomy (NCBI): domain Bacteria; kingdom Pseudomonadati; phylum Pseudomonadota; class Gammaproteobacteria; order Moraxellales; family Moraxellaceae; genus Acinetobacter; species Acinetobacter sp. 1566109. The sequence goes on from NZ_JEYB01000100.1 coordinate 5,444, forward strand.
AAAATTCTTTTTGAAACCTGATCTCTGGTAATGCCTAGATTTCTAGAAGCATGACTAAAATTTCCATTCTCTACCACACTTATAAAAGTATTAATACAGTCTATTTTATCCATCAAATTTTAAAGGCTAAATGATCTTGCCGCTAAATTATATGAGGAATATCTGTATATCAATCATTGTATCTTTTTAGAATACAGTTTGTATTTAAATAAATATCTAGTAGTTTACACGGATTTTTGATTTTATATACCGTGAGTTATTTGGTTTTTTAAAGGTTAATAAAATATTTAAAACTATTTAAATTATCTTATTTTATAAAGATAATTTTATAAATTAGATCATGAATATTGCATATTTTATAAACTTTTATTAATGCATGAAACTTATATTTTTTAAATATTAAAACTATGAGATTTCAAAAAGGTAAATAGATGAGTGACTTGATTAATAATAACCCAGTATGGGTAAAAAAGATCTTATCAATTCATGGATTGCTTCCGCTACTTCGACTTGCACTCGTTTCAGCCTATTTAGTGGGGGGAATTAATAAATTCATCGGATTTCATGCGGCTATTGAAGAGCAGGCGAGTTTTGGTCTACAGCCTGCTTGGCTCTGGGCAGCTACCGCTATTTTTATTGAAATTGTTGGTTCACTGCTGGTGATTTTTAATCGTTTTGTCTGGTTAGGAGCAGGGGCTTTAGGCTGTCTAACTGCCATAGCAATGCTCGTTGCAAACGACTTTTGGAATCATACAGGCCCAGCATTTTTTAGTACGTTTAATAGTTTCTTCGAACATCTTGGGCTCATCGCTGCGTTGGTGATGGTCACCATTCTTTCTAATCAATCTTCAAAATCACAATAAGTTTAAGCATCTCATTTAAACAGGAGCATTTTATGCGTAAATCATTATCAGCCTTGCTTTTAAGCACCATGCTAGTGGGCACAAATGTTGCCCTAGTGCCTCAGGTTTTTGCCAAAACAACAACAAGTATAAAAAGTGAGGCGCCCGGTGTAGCCCCCCAATACGATACAACGCATGTTTATGTAAACCCTGAAGACTTTGATAAATTTACCGATAGTTTGGTCGCAACATTCGGGGGTACCAAGTCGAAACAAGGTGTTTTCCAAGTCACACCAACACCGAGCCAGACGATGTCTCAGCTTGTATTGACCCCAGTAGGTACATTGTCTGTATTTGGTTTTAAAACTCCAATTCCATATCCGTTTGGTTTGGAAAGAACAGGCTATTTAGTCAAAGATATGGATGCAGCAGTGCAGGCTGCCAAGGCAAATGGGGCAGATGTCATTGTAGATGCCTTCCCAGACCCAATTGGGCGTGATGCGATTGTCCAATGGCCGGGCGGTGTAAATATGCAGCTCTATTGGCACACGACTAAGCCTAACTATAACCAGTTAGAGACTGTTCCAGAAAACCGTATTTATGTTTCAAAACAAAGTGCCGACTCGTTTGTTAAGAAGTTCGTGAGTTTTTCACACGGTAAAGTCGTTTCCGATAACCCTAAAGCCGCAGGTATAGAAATTGGTCGCCCAAATGAAACGTATAGACGTATTCGCGTTGAGTCTGACTTCGGCAAAATGACAGTGTTCGTGACCAATGGTCATCTTCCTTATCCGTATGGGCACGATATGACGGGTTATGAAGTTAAAAACTTATCTGAAACCTTAGATAAAGCCACAAAAGCAGGTGCATCTGTTTTGGTGAATGCTTATAAGTCGGATGGTCGTGAGTCAGCAATGGTGCAGTTCCCGGGCGGTTATATCGCTGAAATTCATGCGTCTATCAAATAATAGACCTCTTGCGAAAGTCGTTATTGCAAGTTCATCCGATTTACCAGTGCAGCGATTAAGTTAATGCGTAAACCGAATCTTTTCCGTCTATTTCGATAGCGTTCACTTAATATTCTAAATGTTTTCAATTGACTATTAATATGTTCGATCACAACTCGTATTTTTCCAATCATTTTATTGTACTTTTTCTCAACATCAAATAAGGGTAAATTCTTCTTTTTCTTTATTGGCATCAATAATTTAAAGCCATCTTGCTCTAATCCGTAGTACCCTAAATCGGTCATAACATATTTACAATGTTTGA
>NZ_JEYB01000101.1:0-7511 GCF_000582255.1 Acinetobacter sp. 1566109
CAACCTCAACTACGACACCAGCACCTTCATGCCCGAGAATAGCCGGAAAAACGCCTTCAGGATCATCGCCAGATAAAGTAAATGCGTCTGTATGACACACACCGGTATGGGAAATCTTGATTAATACTTCACCTTTCTTCGGTGGTGCAACATCAACTTCAACAATTTGAAGAGGTTGACCAGGACCAAACGCAACGGCAGCACGTGACTTCATGGAATAATTCCTTATACAGATCTATTTTAAATATGATTTTAGAATCTTGGCGATTTCAGCCAATTCTTCTTTTCGTTGTTGTTCTGTGGTTTCACCTGATACTAAAGTGTCCTTTAAATGAACCTCTAACATCTCATTCATTAGACCATTAATAGCACCACGCACAGAGCATATTTGTTGCAGAATCGCACCACATTCCACATTGTCTTCTAGCGCTTTTTCAATCGCTTGTGTCTGACCTTTGATCTTTCTGACGCGTAGAAGAATCTTTTTTTTGTCTTCGACCTGATTAGGCATCAGACCTCCTTATTTGCTAGCATTGATACTATAGTACCCCATAGTATAAAAAAGAACAATATTTTTTATAAACCTTAAAAATTTAGGTAGTGTTTCAAAAAGTATGCTGAGATTAAATGAAGTCACTATTGGCTCTGCAATTGGATGCTATAATTAACTTTCCGAATCTTTACAATAGCTTATAAAATTAAACTTCTAACATACTCCCCCCACTTTCAACTAACTCTTTACGAAACATGTTTCTCAGGGATTTTAAAAGCAAAAGCTCTTAGGCGACTTCCTCACGGATTTAGGCATGCTTTCTGCTTCACAAAGCGACCTTTACCGCATCTTTCCTCCACAGACAAAGTGGTATGTCCTACCGCTAGAATATTGCGAGAAGCATTAATATCCGTATTCTTGCTAAAGCCACACTCAATACTGAACTAACACATCTAATCCGATACCTTATTTTGCAATTATTTCCCTCAATACCTATAGTGAAAAACTTACCAATACTTTGCTGACAGTCTTTAAATGCAGTGATAAAACTATCCCATTGATTACTTGAAATTCGGGTATAGTGAATACTTAACTGTTTCAACTTTTCCTTTAGTCGTTGGACTATAGCTATATCTCTTTTACCCCAAACATAAGTAACAATTTCTCCTGTTTTTTTCAGCACATATCACTTTTCAAAGTAGTGAACCGTACCGGGTTTGTCGGAGAGTCAATATTCTGAGAGACTATCCCGATGACAAAATTAAAATATACCCCTGAAATCAGAGAAAGAGCGGTTCAATTATTGATTGAATCTGAAAAAGATTATCCATCGAATTGGGCTGCGATCACCGCTATTGCTCCCAAGATAGGTTGTAGTCCTGAAACACTACGTGTTTGGTATCAAAAATATTTAGATAAACAAAATCCAGTTAAAGTACAGCAGCTTTCAGACCAAGAACGTATCAAACAACTCGAACGCGAAAATAAAGAACTGCAACGCGCCAATGAGATTCTACGTAAAGCAGCCGCTTTTTTCGCCCAGGCGGAGCTCGACCGCCCACACAAATAATGGTGGATTTTATCCATAATAATAAACAGCTGTACGGAGTCGAGGCGATTTGTAGAATTTTACCGATCGCACCTTCAACCTATTACCGGACTTTAGATCTCACAGTAAATCCAGAACATCGAGCGAAACGAGATTTACATGACTTGCATCATGCTGAGGAGATCAAGCGAATTTGGAAAGAAAGTTCAGGTCGATACGGTGTGCGTAAGGTCTGGCAACAACTGAAACGTGAAGGCTATGTGATTGCACGTTGTACAGTTGCTCGATTGATGCAGAAGGTAGGTATACAAGGTGTTTGGCGTGGTAAGAATAAACAAACCACCCGTAGCCGAGATGACCAAAAACGGGCAGATGATTTAGTGAAACGTAATTTTAATGCTGATCATCCAAACCAACTATGGGTGGGTGACTTTACCTATATTCAAACTCATTCAGGCTGGGTCTATACCGCCTTTATTATTGATGTGTTTTCACGAGCAATTGTTGGATGGAAAGTATCTACACGGATGAATACAGATATGGTGCTCGATGCATTGGAGCAAGCATTGCACGATCGAGGCATGCCAAAGAATGTGATTCATCATTCCGATAGAGGTGTTCAATATCTTTCTATTCGCTATACCAATCGTTTAGAAGCTGCAAATTTACGAGCATCAGTCGGTACGACTGGTGATTCATACGATAATGCTTTGGCTGAAACGGTGAATGGCTTATACAAAACAGAGGTGATTGAATATTTAAAAGCAGATTGGCAAGGTTTAGCAGATGTACAACTTGCGACACTAAACTGGGTAGATTGGTTCAATAAAAAGCGTGTACACAGTGCACTGGGTTATGTATCGCCTTTTGAGTTTGAAGCAATGTACTATGATAAGATTAACCCGTTAGGTCAGGTGGCCTAACTTAAATAAAAAAGTCTCCGACAAACCCGGTACGTTTCAATCAGCCTTCTATCCCCTGTCATATTGCTCACGGCTGCAGTGATCGCAGTCCCCTTAATCAAGCGCCTAGGATTAAACTCGGTATTGGGATATTTAATTGCAGGATTAATTATTGGTCCATTTGGACTGGCATTTTTCTACGATTCTGCGTCTATTCTGCATATCGCTGAGCTTGGTATTGTGATGTATCTGTTTGTGATTGGACTAGAAATGCGTCCATCGTATTTATGGAGTTTAAGAAAAGAAATTTTTGGATTAGGTACATTACAAATTAGTGCCTGTTCATTGGGGCTAACGGCTGTAGGCTTGGTCTATGGCTATTCTTGGCAAGTGAGTTTTGTGTGTGCTGCAGGCTTTGTACTCACCTCGACTGCAATTGTAATGCAACTTTTGGGAGATCGTGGAGACATTGCTCAACCACGCGGACAAAAAATTGTCTCGATTCTGCTGTTTGAAGACTTGTTGATTGTCCCTTTATTGGCAATTGTGGCACTGTTGCAAATAGCTGCTGATGGTAAGCTAAATACTCTTTTAGCTAAAGGATCAGCAGATGAATGCTTTCCATGGTCGTCATTTTCAGGGCGAAATCATTCTTTGGGCCGTCCGTTGGTACTGTAAATATGGCATCAGCTATCGTGAACTTCAGGAAATGCTCGCTGAACGGGGAGTAAATGTCGATCACACCACGATTTATCGTTGGGTTCAGCGTTATGCTCCTGAAATGGAAAAACGTTTACGTTGGTATTGGCGTAATCCTAAAGATCGACATTTATGGCATCTGGATGAAACTTACGTAAAAGTGAATGGCAAATGGGCATATCTATACCGAGCAGTTGACCAACGTGGCCATACTCTTGATTTCTATCTTTCTGCTAGACGAAATACCCATTCAGCTTATTGTTTTCTTGGTAAGATTTTGAATCATGTCAAAAAATGGCAGATTCCACGAGTCATAAACACTGATAAGGCTCATACCTATGGCCGTGCTTTGTCGCGACTAAAACACGAAGGAAAGTGTCCTGAAGATCTGGAGCATCGACAGATTAAATACAAGAATAACGTGATTGAATGTGATCATGGCAAGCTTAAACGGATCATCAAGGCTACGTTGGGATTCAAGTCTATGAAAACGGCTTATGCCACAATTAAAGGTATTGAGGTTATGCGTGCTCTACGCAAAGCACAAGCTTCATTATTTTATAACGGTAATATTCTAGGAGAAGTTTGGCTAGTAAATAAAATTTTCGGTCTCTAAGCTTTTTTGAAGGGAAAATCATCGACTCAGATCCCTATTTGCAACAGTGCCGAACCGAGCGAGTATCTACGAGCGATCAACTGGCATTAAAATTTTGCCCCTACCTTTTCTCTGATTACAAGCTCTCTTATGGTGTTCTTTTTGGCAATATTCCTGTATGTACCAAGCAAAGATGAACTAGACGAACATAGAGTTGATATGACTATACTTAAAAATATCCGCTACAAATCAAAGAGTGTGATGGAAAAATATTAATCAGAATTATGGCTAAAAAGCTGTGTACTTATTTGAACCGAATAACATTAAAGAAAAAACCTATGACTGGTGCCTAATCGACCCTAAAAAATATCAGGTGAGTGGTACATTACTTATTTTTTATCATTACTAATGAGATCACCGCCTCGCAAAATAACTCGACTTTGAAACAAGGCTTAATCATACTTCAAAGTATCGAGTTAAAATGCTAATATTCATTAAGTTATTTCTAAGTGGAGGCAGAAAAATGAAGATCAAAATAATCTGTCTCATCACAATGATAATTGTATTAGCCTTAGCCGTTAAGATAGAAAATGACAAGGAAAAACAAAGGATTCATGAATCAATTATAAGTGATTAAACCATTTAAGCGCGTTAACTTCATATCTGATCCATTTCTTGACTAATCATAATTGTAAAAAATATGAAATGAAAAAGACCTTAGAGGGCAAACGAGAGCGTTTTAAGGCATTAAAAAACCCACAGAAGTGGGCCAAATCATTATTTCATGCTGAAACAATAGTTTTTACTAACCTCTGAGGGAATGGAACAACTAGTTAGCATATTTATTATAAATGCAATATGAATCAAAATGTTTAAAAGATGTATCTAAAAGGCTTCTTTATCATTTTTTTGTTTAAAAAATATTTGCCGAGCGAAGCAATAGCATAAAAAAAAGCCCACTCAAGGAAAGTGAGGTGGGCTTATAAACTAAAGATCTTTGAAAGCCAACAAGAAACCACAGCTAGTTTCTGTTCACTATTTTGTGTACTAATCAAATAATATTCAGTGGCAAAATACGCCAAATACTAAAATATTGTTAAATAAATCAAATTTTTAGAGCTGAAATCTACGATATTTATTTACAGAGTATAACGATTAAAGTAATAACTCTTTCTAAAAATAAGGAGGTTTGGAAAAATCTTATAGTTACCTTGATAATATCCACTCTCATTAGCTTCCTTATTTTATGCACTATAAATTTTTTATTTGGACATGGCATATATATTCCGTGGAGTGACCATAGCCATTGGACAGAGATATTAAGTATAGAAATAATACTCATGAGTTTAGTAATAGGGGGAGTTAGTACCTCTATGATTATGTTAGGGACATTTATTTCTAAAAATAATAGATAGCACAGAATTAACAATCTATAAGTTATAGAAATTACTAGATGTTTCTTTAATTCTTTTCTATTCATTCGACACATAAGGTCACGAATTACGTAAACCCTATATAAGTTTATTTTTTAAACACTCGGATGTCTTATTTCATACATTAATTTACAGCGATTTCTTGGTGCATAAGGCTCTAATAAAAGTGTTTTTTATTTTTGGCAGCCTTGATACGAGTCTGTTTAATGTTGAACTAGAAAGAGGAAATCCGCATGCGTGCTCTTACCTATCATGGTGCTCGGGATGTACGAGTTGAATCCGTTCCAGATCCAGTGATTCAGGAACCAGATGACGTCATTTTAAGGGTGACAGCGACTGCCATCTGTGGCTCAGATCTGCACCTATACCGGGGTAAAATTCCGGCCACTGAAGATGGAGATATTTTCGGCCATGAATTTATGGGAATTGTAGAAGAAGTCGGCCCTGAAGTCACAGAAGTCAAAAAAGGCGACCGGGTAATTATTCCTTTCGTGATTGCATGTGGTCACTGTTTTTTCTGTGAACATGAACTAATGGCTGCCTGTGAAAATACCAATACCGGCCGTGGTGCAATTCTCAATAAAAAACAGATTCCACCAGGGGCAGCTTTATTTGGCTTTAGCCATCTGTATGGTGGTATACCGGGTGGTCAGGCTGAATATGTACGGATTCCCAAGGGCAATATCGGACCATTTAAAGTGCCAGGTTCCCTGCCTGATGAAAAAGTATTATTCCTGACTGATATTCTGCCAACCGCCTGGCAAGCAGTGAAAAATGCCCAAGTTGGTCGAGGTTCCAGTGTGGCGATTTATGGTGCTGGCCCAGTCGGTCTGCTGGCTGCTGCCTGTGCGCGGATGCTCGGTGCCGAGCAGATTTTTATGGTCGATCACCATCCTTATCGTCTGAGTTTCGCACATCAAACCTATGGGGTGATTCCGGTCAATTTTGATGAAGTCGATGCCGCTGAATTTATCATTCAAAATACCACGGGTTATCGTGGAGTCGATGCCGTCATTGATGCGGTCGGTTTTGAAGCCAAAGGCAGCATGCTGGAAACTGTAATGACTAACCTGAAATTAGAAGGTTCGAGTGGTTCAGCGTTAAGACAATGTATTGCAGCGGTCCGCCGCGGCGGTGTGGTGAGTGTACCTGGAGTTTATGCCGGTCCAATTCACGGCTTCCTGTTTGGTGATGCCTTTGACAAAGGTTTAACCTTTAAAATGGGACAAACTCATGTGCATAATTACTTGCCGCAGTTGCTAGAACATATCGAAAATGGAGATCTGTCTCCAGATCTGATTATTACCCATCGCATGAAACTGGAAGATGCTGCGGAAGGTTACCGTATTTTTGATAAAAAAGAAGAAGACTGTCGTAAAGTAATTCTGACGCCATAAATATGATTAAAGGAAAGCGCCATCAGGCGCTTTTTTATTTTTTATCATCATTTTATCAATCCTCTTTTTCTTGTTTTTAAGGGCTTTGTTGCACAAAGATTTGAAATGCAAAGCGCCCCTAATTGAGCCAAATTTAAGGCGTAACTTGGGTAAATGGTCGACCTGATTCCGTAAATCTGTTGAGCACTGCTACACGTGCATGAATCTCATTGACTTGGCTATCAAAACTCCTTGCACTGAGTTTATCTCCTAATAATTTGATGCAATGCATCTTAGTTTCAACCAACTTCGCCAATGATAGCCTGACCATTTTTTCCATAGTATCCTGCCTAAACGTTTAACTGTTCGAAGTAATTCATTTCGTTCTAGCGAGCTACTCTTTGTATCTTTCCATGGTTTCGCATTTTTTCTAGGTGGAATCACCGCATGCGCTTGCCGATCTGCAATTGCAATGACCTGACGGCATTGCTTGGTGTCATAAGCTCCATCGGTATAAACAGAGTCAATCCGCTCATCTTGTGGAATCTGATTAAGTAAATCACCAAGCACCTGTGAATCACTGACATTATTGGTTGTAAGCTGAAATGCTCGTATTTGCAGGGTTTTGGCATCTATACCAATATGTAGTTTACGCCATTGGCGACGATATTCAGGTCCATGTTTCTTGCGCTTCCATTCACCCTCACCTACAAACTCCATGCCTGTAGAGCCCATGAGTAGATGCAGCCCATCTCTACTTTTTTGGTAGCTGATTACAATATCAATATGCTTTTGTCTTCTACAAAGCGTAGTGTAATCTGGAGCTATCCAATTTAATCCGCAAAGTTTAATCAGACTTTGCACAAAGCCAGTAACCATACGTAAAGACAGACGGAATAAGGATTTAATCATTAAGCAGCTGAACCGTACCGGGTTTGTCGGAGACCACTTTTCTTGAGAGAATG
>NZ_JEYB01000102.1:0-7328 GCF_000582255.1 Acinetobacter sp. 1566109
GCTCAAACAACAGCTCAAAACAGCTGAAATGGAACGTGAATTTCTAAAAAAGGCAGCAGCGTACTTTGCGAAAGAAAGTCAGTAAGGTACGCCTATATGAAACAGCAAAGATATTTATTCCCGATTAGCTTTATGGCTAGATTACTTCACGTTTCAGTGTCACGATTTTATGATTGGCTAAAACGAGGCATGAATAAAAGATTGGTTCAGCGAAATCAACAGACAATTTTGGTCAAAATAGCTCATGAGGAAACTAAACAAAGCTATGGCTATATTCGATTAACTAAGCATTTACAAGCGCAAGGTATCAAAATCAGTACGTATGCTGTACGTCAAATAAAAAAGCTCAACCAGCTGTATTGTAAGCGTCATAAGCGTTTCAAAAGAACTACGAAGAGTGATCATAATCGAGCGATCTACGCAAATTTACTAGAGCAACAGTTTTCAATGACTAAGCCCAATCTTGCATGGTCAAGCGATATTACATACATTTGGACTGCTGAAGGTTGGTTATACTTGGCAGCAGTAAAAGACCTGTACACGAAACAAGTGGTTGGCTATAGCTTAAATGAGCGTATGACCGCACAACTTGTTTGCAATGCACTGACTATGGCGATTCGTAATCAAAAACCAACGAAAGGCTTAATTATTCATTCGGACAGAGGCAGCCAATATTGCAGCCATGAATATCGAAAGATACTGGAAAAATGTGATTTTCAAGGTTCAATGAGCAAACGTGGGGACTGTTACGATAATGCACCGATTGAAAGTTTCTGGGGCATACTCAAGAATGAATTAGTGCATCATTGCAACTATAAAACCAGAGATGAAGCTAAAGCAGATATTACAAAATACATTGTGTTATTTTATAATCAGCGAAGAATTCAAAAGAGTTTGGATTTTAAAACGCCAAATCAAATAGCAGAGAACTTTTATCGGTTAGCTGCCTAGCATATCCCAAGTGAAAGTCTCCTGCTAATTCAGCACATATCAGGTTTGAATGACGCGGACATTGACCACAGTGATGATCAGGCGACCAAAGCAGGTTGGATACAGGCGAGTCTTGAGAAGATTAAGAGTACGCCTTTTGCGCTAGAGCCTAAGCACCTGACACACTAGATGTACCCGAAAAGGGGCTAGTGAGACTAACGGACACGTTAGCTGGTGGATATGCGATGCAATTGATCTAAATTAATTTCAAAGCACCAGAACCGGCTCAGTTGTGCCCAAAGCGGATGTTCGCAAAAAATAATCTTCTCTTGATACCGCAGATTAAAGTGGATGTTCGATATGGCCTTTTAAAGGTAGAAAACTTAGTATTTAGACGCCTACCTTCTAGAGAAATAACGCAAATGAATAAAATGCTACCATCAACTTAAAATCATGATATGTCACGGCAAACTTCACACTTTCTAACTGTTGGCATAAACAACATACCATCCATCTACTGAAGTAGAAATTTTTTGAAATGTGCCGATGGTGTATTTTCAAGCATATTGCTACGACAAATAACGTAAAGATTTTTGTAGGGGGTGATCCCTTCAATTTTAACGCTTCTTAGTCGACCACTCTCGCACTCATCGACCACAGACGAAGAGATCACCAATGAAATACCCAAGCCTGCCTGTACTGCCCGTTTAACCGCCTCTGTGCTTCCAAGCTGCATAGATACACCAATAGAATCTGCCACGCTTCCGAAAAAATGCTGTAACAGACGCCCTGTGCCGCTACTTGTTTCTCCCCCCAGCAATTTCTCTCCCTTCAGCCAATCTAATGGAATACTCGCCAATTTGGCCCACGGATGCTCCACCGGCACAATCACAGCTAGTTCTTCACTTCGCCAAACGCATGCATCAAATCCCTCTCGTTGATCCCACCATTCCATAATGGCCACATCGACTTCAAAGTTTTCCAGTTTTTTCACAATGGTAAGATTATCGCCAATGACTACATCAAAATTGCAAGTTGCTGTTTTCTTGAACCGCCTCAAGTGCGGTGGCAATACATAGATGCCGATATTCGAGCTCGCGCCTATTACAAGACGATTTGTGTCGAATAATGCGCACGCTCTGGATCCGGTGCGCACTAGGTTTTCCGCATAAGGCAAAAACACTTTGCCTTCCTCTGTGAGCGTACAACCTGCGTTGTTTCGCACAATCAGATTGACACTCAGCGACTCTTCTAGGCGCCTAACATGCTGAGTCACAGCTGACTGTGAGAGCCCTGTGTGCTTGGCTGCTTCACGAAAGCCACCCCGATTCACGACAGCCAGAAAAGTAACTACGCGTTCAAGATTGATCAATTAACGCCTTCCAAAATTGGATTATTGATAGCATCGGATGGCCTTTGGCCGGTCAGTGCCTGTAAGATATTATTGGCTGCTAGTTTCTCGATTTCGAAACGCACGTCGTCGACCGCAGACCCCAAATGTGGGGTGAAAAATGTTTGCGCTGTATTGGTCAGTAACTCCTGCGGAATAGCTGTTGGCCTATCAACACGGATCCACTCTTCCAATTCGAAAACATCTGCCGCATAACCCGCCAATTTTCCAGATTCAAGTGCTTCGGCAACAGCTAATTCATCGACAACTGAACCACGACACGCATTGATCAAGTAGCTTCCTGTGCGCATTGTGCCAATTGTTTCTGCATTCAATAAGTGCAAAGTTTGCGGCGTCATTGGCAGCATAGGTACAACAAAGTCACTGCTACTTAATAATTCATCGAGACTCACCTGTCGTGCATTCCAGGCCTTTTCCTGCTCTTGATTCAAGGCGATGTCATCGCAATAAAGCACCCGCATATCAAAACTCGATAAGCGCTTCGCAATCGCTCGCCCGACCGCACCCATACCGATGATTCCGAGTGTGCGTCCTGTTAAACCCGTTCCGTATAGTTCCGGTCTCCACCCGTTAAATCCGTGAGTTCGGATACGGCGATCCCCCTCGGCCAGATGGCGAGTCAGGCCAAGAAGCAATCCAATTGTCAGCTCCGCCGTTGGGATGGTCAGAAGGTCCGGCACGATGCTGAACCAAATACCACGGCGGGGACAAGCATCGACATCAAAGTTGTCATAGCCTTTGAGTGCTGCACCTACAATCTTCAATTTAGGGCAGGACGCAAGAAAATCATCATCGATACTGTCAGGCATGAATACCATTAGTGCGTCAGCATCCTTTGCTCTCTCCAGCAATTCTGCGCGCGACATAGTATCGCGGGTCATGTTGGGAACGACATCCGCAACAGATTGTAAATAATCGATAATTTCAGGATGAACCCAGTGGGTAAGAACTATTTTTTGTTTCATGTGGACCCTCATGTGTATACCGGATTTTTTATATGGGTTAGCTACTTGAACTTGCGACGCAAGAATGAACTGAATGTATCAACTAGCGTCACCATCCCAAGAATGACCAGCAATATCGCGGATACTTCTTGGTATTGCATAAGACGCAGCGATCCTATCAACTCGAAACCTATACCGCCGGCACCGACCATTCCCATCACCGTTGAGGCGCGAAAATTGTATTCCCACCGATAAATCGCGGTGTCGGCCATTTGCGGTAATACTTGCGGAAAAATGCCATGAAATATCACTTGTAGCGGGCTGCAACCTGCGGCCTGCGCAGCTTCAACTGGTGCTTGATCTGTATGCTCAATCGCTTCCGCAAAAAACTTAGCGATCATGCCGATTGAGTGCAGGCCTAATGCCAACACACCCGGCAGTGCACCAAAGCCGACAGCTGCCACGAAAACTATACCCATAATAAGCTCAGGAACAGATCTCAACACATTTAACAGAGCACGCGCAGCCTGATAGACCGCTGGATGTGGACTGGTATTGCGTGCAGCCAAAATACCCAAGGGCACGGACAAAAGCACAGCGATGGCGGTTCCAGCAATACTCATGGCTAAGGTATCGAGCACTGGCTTGACCCATGCTCTCCACTCACTAAAGTTGGGAGGGAACATCTCACCAATGAGACTAACAAGACTTGGCACGCCTTCGCCTAAACGCTCACCATCAAATAGACCAACGTAATACCAACATCCGACGACAATAGCTAAAATCAATATCACATACCTAACTACTCGATTCCAGCTTTGGCGCTGCTCTGACAATATGGCTTCGAAGTTCGTATTCATTGTAGAGACCTCAAAAAATTAGAACTTGGAAAAATCTAGCTTTAGCAAACTACCTAAATCACGCACGACATCGTAATCCTTATCTGTTACAGGCCCGAATCCTTCAGCCTTGAATGGTTTCAACACGTTCGGATCTTTCAAATCGAGGAAGGCAGCACGAATTTTTTCTTTAAGCTCTGGTTTTAAGTTAGAGCGCATAGCCCATGGGTACTGAGGAAACGGTTTTGACTCCGCTAAGACCTTCACTTTGTTTAGATCGATCAAGCCGCTCAGAACGAGCGATTTGAAAATGGGCTTGCTCAGACCACCGGCCTGCGCGTGTCCATTCTGAACTGCCATCGCCACTGCATCGTGAGCGCCTACGAAATGCTCCTTGTAATCCGTTCCGGCAAATAATCCTTTATCAGCAAGCATTGATTTGGGGATCAGGTGGCTGGATGTAGAGGCCTTGTCACCCCAGGCAACGGCTTTTTTCTTGATATCTGTGATGTTGTTGATGCCCGCCGCCTTATTCACAATTAGCACTGACTGATAAGTTGTTGTGCCTTTTTGTTGCATTGCTGCAAATGGTTCAATCTTACTTTTCTGTTTGGCCAATACATAAGACAAGGGCCCAAAATATGCAAGATCAATACGACCGAACCGCATTGCTTCAATCATTGATGAATAGTCAGTGGTAACAATAAGCTCAATCTTTTTGCCCAGAGCTTTTTCAAGATACATCTCTAGAGGCTTATTATTTTTAATGACGGTTGATGCATTTTCATCAGGCAAGAGAGCAACTTTTAATGTGCCGGGGTCAGGATTAGGTGCGGCATATGTGACACTACCTAAGAGGCTAAACAATATTAGAGCCAGTACAGCGAATAGCTTTTTCATGGTTATTTCTCCTCAGTTCTTAAGTTAAACAATGGTTATGAGTAATATTTGGAATGTTTGAATTCAATTGCGCTTTTTGTTCATAGAGTTCAGTTACATGCGTTTGTGTCAGAGCCGCTGGTATTGCATCGAACACAACCTTGCCATGAGCCAGACCGACGATTCGGTCAGCATAGCGTTTAGCGAGATCGACTTGATGTAGGCTGACTACAGCGGTTATGCCGTCTTCTTTGCATATCTGGTGTAAGAGCGCCAAGACTTTGTTGGCGGTTGCTGGATCAAGGCTTGCCACAGGCTCGTCTGCCAAAACAAGTGCCGGTCGCTGCGCTAATGCCCGAGCTATACCCACGCGTTGTTGCTGACCGCCACTTAACTCATCCACTCGTGAGAGTGCTTTGTGAAGTAGCCCAACGCGGTCAAGGCTGTGTAATCCAATAGATTGATCCTCCTTCGATAGAGGAAAAAGAGTACGAAGCGTCGAGTGATAACCTAGTCTACCCATTAGCACATTTTGCAAAACAGAAAGTCGACCAATTAATTGATGCTGCTGGAATATCATGCCAGTACGCCGACGATGCTCTTGCAATATTTTTTTGTCCAACAATGAACCTAACATTGTAATGTTTATATTGCCGTTAGTGGGTTTTTGCATCAGGTTAAGACAACGGAGCATTGTTGATTTGCCTGCACCAGAGGCACCGAGCAACACTGAAAACTGTCCCTGTTGAAACGTGAGTGAAGTTGGATGCAACGCAATCATTTGTCCGTACTGGACGGTAATATTTTGAAGTTGAATCATTGCTGCCAGACCCTCGTTGTTGTAATCAATCTTTATTTTTGATTACGAAATCAGATAATGAGGTGAGCATAACGACTCAATGTTACAGTTTTATTGCGAGCAATTAGCAATCGCACTCAAACGCTTGGCTATAAGACTTCCAATTGGTATGCAGTGAGGCGCCGGTAATTGGCGGAGCTAGCTGGGAGGGGTTTAGCAGGATTTTAAGGCACACCCTGGCGTCCGCTTCTGGCCGAACGCAGCTGGAAGGCTCAAAATAGGTCGAGACACATTAAAATTACGTCACTACTCATAAGTGGCGATTATGTAAAATCGTTTGCGTGGCTTTTAACCTACTACTAATCAATACAGAGAGTGCTGTGGATAAGTGTCTTTACGGATTCCTTTTACTACAGACTCGTTGAAGTTGTAGCAAAACTCGAAGTACAAATATTTTATTTTTGGTGATGCGCGGCTATTTGAAAAGTAGCGAAGTTGTTGCGCTTTAGTGAGCTGGAATTTGAATAGCAGCATGAAATATGTTTGTTATTTGGACCGCTTTAATGGGTAAAATTCGGCTGGGAGTTTCGCTACAGCCTCGTTAGGCATGGCCATGAAAATATTCCTAGATAGTAATATTGTTAGGCACTCTGCAACTACATATCGCACTATGGATATCTATTTTGGCGGGGGTAACGCATCATTGTCATATCGTCGAAACAGGCAATGAGTCTTGGCGCTTTAAAGAATCGAGTACCAAGGGAATTGCAACAAAGCGAACTAAACCACGACAAACCAAAATAGATCAGGAGGAGTTAGCCATCAATTAATTGAGTTTCACGACTGTAATATTTTAACAACTACGTGGGTCAATTTTAGATGCAAATAGTGGGTCAGTTTTTAGTGACATTTGACAATTGCAGCGTTAAAGTGAACGGATAGCGCGAAGAATGCGGCCATAAAAATAAGTGTGCCGAGCAGACTCATAAGGGCAGGGAGATGCTTTTTAATTTCGTTTTTGTAAATCGTTATTTTGATATGCAACATATGGATCAATCCTGATAAATTAGGCAATACCTGCATGTCAATGCAGATTCATTTTATACGCCAGCAACCCCTTGCTGGCGTTTTTTTTATGGGACTAACCATACCTGTTAATTCTGACAGGTAGTCTCCTGATGTGTGCTGAGAAAACAGGAGGTTTTAACTTGGTAAACTATAGACACTCATCAGGAGTTTACCATGAGCAAGAAACAGAAGACTTACACCGCAGAATTTAAAGTTGAAGCAATAAAATTGATTGAAGCCAATCAAGGCAATGTATCGGAAACAGCCAGACAACTTGGCATTTCAATGCAAACTCTTTCAAATTGGAATAATAAAGCAAAGACTGGCACCTTAGCAGGCACTAAACAATATTCACCTGATCTAAATGCCTTACTCGAAGAAAATAAAAAGCTCAAACAACAGCTCAAAACAGCTGAAATGGAACGTGAATTTCTAAAAAAGGCAGCAGCGTACTTTGC
>NZ_JEYB01000103.1:0-7155 GCF_000582255.1 Acinetobacter sp. 1566109
CATGCGGTGATTCCACCTAGAAAAAATGCGAAACAATGGAAAGATACAAAGAGTAGCTCGCTAGAGCGAAATGAATTACTTAGAACAATTAAACGTTTAGGCAGGACACTATGGAAAAAATGGTCAGGCTATCATCGTCGAAGTTTGGTTGAAACTAAGATGCATTGCATCAAATTATTAGGAGATAAACTCAGTGCAAGGAGTTTTGATAGCCAAGTGAATGAGATCCATGCACGTGTAGCAGTCCTTAACAGATTTACGGAATTAGGTCGACCACTTACCCAAGTTACGCCTTAAATTTGGCTCAATTAGGGTAAGCATCCGGCTAACACAGCCTTACCAAGCGATCCTATAAGCCTTAATTTAGTTCCCACCTAAAAACAAGTGGGGACTTAATCCATGAACATGGATATATATTCAGCAACACCTCCTGTTGCTAAAAAACGCCGAAAATACAGCAAAGAATTCAAACTCAGTATTGTCAATGCCTGCAAAAATCCTAATACCTCGATCGCTTCGGTCGCACTGCAACATAGTATTAATGCCAACCTTGTCAGTCGTTGGATCAGGATCTTCAGCCATCATGAGGGTGCCGTGCAGGATCCTACTCATGTGAATCCAGCATTTATTGCTTTGCCTTACACTGCTGCAATCAGCCAACCTATTGATGAGAGGATCACGTTGTGTATCACCGTGCCTCATACGAATAATGATATTCAGCTAAAATGGCAGACATCAGAAATACCTGCCTTGGCAGAATTACTCAAGGCACTTGCAACATGATCCGCATTGATGAAATCTGGTTGTCTACTCAGCCCATGGACATGCGTGCAGGTATGGATACGACCATGGCTCAGGTGGTGAGAGCCTTTGGCTACATCAAACCGCATTGTACTTACCTGTTCTGTAATAAACGTGGCCATCGCATGAAAGTGCTGGTACATGATGGATTGGGCATCTGGCTGTGTGCCCGGCGGCTGGAACAGGGCAAATTTCACTGGGCTCAAGTTCACCAAGGTGAAACCGTGGCCCTCAGCCCGGAACAGTTACAGGCATTAATCCAAGGTTTGCCCTGGCAGCGCATTGGACGACAGCAGGTGGTGACGATGCTTTAAACCAGGCTGTTCCATTCTGCTATTCTCCAAACGTTCTATTTCCTCTGCGTCATGACCTCAGGCATACTGCGGTCATGAATACGCTGCCTGACTTAAGCCAACTGACCCATGAACAACTGCTGGAATTCACCAGGCAGTTGGCGCTGCAGCATCAGTCTCTAGCACAATCAAACCAACAATTGGATGCCAAAGTTCAACATCTTTCTATTCTCAATCAAAAATACGAGCATGAACTGGCGCTGTTTAAAAAGCACAAATTCGCCCAAAGGAATGAACACTTAACGGCAAAACAAATCCATCTGTGGGATGAAGCGGTTGAAGAAGATATTGCCGCGGTTGATCTAGAACTGGAACGGCTAAATGCAGATAAAACCAATGCAGCGACACAGAAAGCCAAAACCAATAAACCTAAACGTCGACCACTGCCAGATCATCTACACACCATCCGTATTGAGAATAGAAAGATGTTCAACCCAATGTGCTTGTGGCTGCCAACTCCGTCGTATCGGCGAAGATGTCAGTGAAAAACTGCATTTCAGACCGGCACAGTTCTATAAGGAACAGCATGTGCGTGGTAAATGGGTCTGTGATCAGTGTGACACTCTGACTCAGCAAGCGATGCCCGCCTATGTGATTGATAAAGGCATTGCTTCACCTGAATTGCTCAGCCATGTGCTGGTATCGAAGTATGCCGATCATTTGCCGCTGTACCGTCAGCGCCTGATCTATCAGCGGGCTGGCATTGATCTGTCCAGATCCACTTTATCTGACTGGATAGGTCGCTGCGGTGTAGAACTGGAACCTCTGGCCAATGCCTTAAAAGAGGTGGTGCTGCAACAGCGGGTGCTGCATGCAGATGAAACACCGGTCACCATCATGCGGATGGGTGAGAATAATAAAAAACCGAAGAAAGGTTATGTCTGGGCCTATGCCACCACACAGTATAATCCAGTTCAGGCGGTGATCTATGACTTTCAGGATAGTCGTTCAGGCCAGCATGCTGAAGAGTTCTTGAAAGGCTGGCAGGGCTATCTAGTCTGTGATGATTACAGTGGTTATAAAGCACGTTTTAAATCAGGCCAGGTGATTGAGGTAGGGTGCATGGCCCATGCACGTCGTAAATTCCATGAACTGCATGTAACTGGGAAAAGTCAGGTTGCTGAACAGGCCTTAGTGCTGATTCAGAAACTGTATGCGATAGAAGCAGAACTCAGGAAAAAGACCGATGGTACAGCGGAAGACCGCCGCGAATACCGACAACAGCATAGTCAACCAGTGATGCAACAACTATATGAATGGCTCAACCAACATCATCTGACAGTGCCATCGAGTTCTCCCACCGCCAAGGCTATCAATTACACTCTGAAGCGTTGGCCAGCCTTAAGCCGCTATCTGGATGATGGCAATCTACCGATATGCAACAATTGGGTAGAGAATCAGATGCGTCCCTGGGCGTTGGGACGCAAGAACTGGCTGTTTGCAAGTTCGCTGCGCAGTGGTCAGCGAGCGGCAAACATCATGACTTTAATCCAGTCAGCAAAGCTGAATGGCTTGGATCCGTATGCCTATTTAAGTGATGTGCTGAAAAGGTTACCGACACACAAAGTGACCCAAATTGAAGAATTGCTGCCGCACTGCTGGAAACCTAAATCGAATTAAAAAATAGGTATGGGATTCAGCGGACGCTTACCAATTAGGGGCGCTTTGCATTTCAAATCTTTGTGCAACAAAGCCGAGAAAATATGTAAAAAACTAAATATTGAACTTACTCCCCATGGATTGAGGAGATCATATAAAACGTTAGCTATTTGGGCAAAAATCAATGAAGGATCTTTAGCACAGATATCAGGTCATAAACCAAGTGCATTAGTTGAAAGGCACTACATCGTACGACCTATGGATATGCTACAAGAAACACTACAAGAATATGAGGATTGGATTTTGCAACAAGTGCGAAATGGCATTAATTGAAATACCTCGACACGGCCTAATGCTAGTCAGTTAAGAAATTGACTGGTATTCTCTTGGGTATTTCTGCGGTTTTCCCTTCACAACCCTAGGGCAACTTCTCGCTCTTCTCTCAGGTAAAATGTATTTCTTGGCTTTTCCAGTAAATTTTCAAAATGCTTGGATAAATTACCTGCTGAATCCAATGAAGTGAATCTTTAAATATTCAGAATACTAATGGATGCAATATGAAAGCTGATTCTCAGAGGACTAGCTTTTGCCCGTTGAGCCATATATTTCATTTGATACTTTGGATGAAGTACAAGATTATGCAGCAAATTGGCTGTGGCATTACAATCATGAAAGACCACACCAGGCCAACAAAGGAAGGCCTCCTCTAATGGCTGCTTAACCTCTACTCTTAACTTCGGTTATTTATGGGAGGATTACCTAGTTTGTATCTTAATTTGCTTAAACTGCCTTGGTTAAAATCATTTTACTTTCTAAACCTCTTAATTTTAAGGAAAAAGAGTATATAGTTACTTTATCAGCACAATATACTCCATTAATTCTTATTACCAATTAACATTTACTCGGCGATTTGGTGCTAAACATTCCACAGTTGAAGTAGATTTGGTTTGACCTTCACACTCTTTATAAATTCGGGTTGTTCCATTGGCATCGACTTTAATGTAATTCGGATCAATCCCCAGTTGAGCTAGCAAATAAGCCACGGTATTCGCACGCTGTGCAGATAAAACCTGGTTATAGTTAAAGTTACCCAATTTATCGGCATAACCCGTCACAGTAACCCGCTGGCTGCCGGACTGCTTAATGGCCTCTGCAATTTCTTCCACGCGGCTAAAGTCACGGTTAATCGCAGACTCATCATAACGGTCAAAGGCGAATAGTACGCTAGCTTGTGCAACTTGGGCATTCAGTCCTCCAACAACCAATGCATTTTTATCTACAGGTTGATTGTTGGCACCATATTGCGCCAAGCCCTGACAGGCTTCACCCTTCCAATAATATGCCTTGGCCAAGTAGTCTTTATCAAAGTCGATACGTAACTGGCAGCGTTTGTATTGCTGGGTTTCAGGCACACGGATATCCAATACATAGTTCCATTCACGAACC
Organism: Acinetobacter sp. 1566109; assembly: GCF_000582255.1. Taxonomy (NCBI): domain Bacteria; kingdom Pseudomonadati; phylum Pseudomonadota; class Gammaproteobacteria; order Moraxellales; family Moraxellaceae; genus Acinetobacter; species Acinetobacter sp. 1566109. The sequence goes on from NZ_JEYB01000103.1 coordinate 4,200, forward strand.
CCAAACACGCCTTCGCTAAAATGTGGATGGCCCAAAATATAACGAATTTGGTCTTTGGTTAAGCCATTTTCCAGACGCAGTACCTGATCATATTCATAACGGTGAACTTGATCTAGGTAACTTTTTTTCACTTCTGGAAAAGAAACGGACTCATCAGCCATCTGTAAATTAATCTGCTCTTTTGCATGTGTTAGACCACTCAACACACCAGTTAAAAATACACAGCTTACAATTGTTTTTAATAAAGTTTTCATTGTCATCTCAATTCTTGATTAAATTTAAAAAACAAGTGGGAAAGAGCCACCATGCTCTTTCCCCACCATGCATTAATCAATTACACCACTGATACCAACACGTACACTTGGATCACCTGATGAACCGGCAGCAACACCACCAGTCAATGACCAGCGACCGTTATCCGCAGTTTTACGTAAAGTCAAACCAATTGCATTTTCACCGCCATGATAGGCAGCACCTGCCGCATAAGTGTATTTACCTGGAATGTACGGTGCATTTTCTAATGCCATTGCCGCAGCAATACCTGCATTGGCTTTTTTCTCAACATCATCAATACGTTGATTTGTTGAGTAGAATGCTTGTTGTAACTGATCACCCAAATTTGTAATACGGTTACCCAATGCCTGATCGGCCTGATTTAGCGCACCTAATGCATCACCGACATTGTTATAAGAACCACCATTGACTTGATAATTTGGCGCATCAAAACTTTGCGTGATGTTGTTATAGCCAGCACCGCCGCCTAGGTATTGAGACAACTGCCCCATATTCACAGCATCGCTGTTTTGCACGCCATTGCTGACATTACTCACTACTTTACTGCCTGCATCAATACCGGAAGCGGTCACAGATGGACCATTTTTAATGCTCAAGCCACTGCTATCAACAGTGGTATTGCCAGCAACCACCTTATCAGTCGTTACAGTACCTGCATTAATATCCTTCGCTGTAACACTGTTCAGCGTAATATCATCAGCTGTTGACACCGTATAATTAGTACTGCCATCTGCATTTGAATTGCTCACAACTTTGATATTGCTGCCTTCAGTCACAGTCGATTTAGATTGAACTGCGGTTTTGTTTACTGCTGCAATAGCATCGTTAATATTGCTTTGACCTGTACCACCAATATTACTGAGATTTCCATTGGTGTCATAAGCACCAGCACCCATCATGTCGTGAATTTGACCACCATTCACAGCATCTTGAGAATCGGCAGTAATTTTACCGTCAGCAACATTGGTCACTTTTTGTTTGCCCGCATCGATACCATTTTTGGTTACGCTTGGACCACCCGCAATCGTTAAACCATTATTATCAATTTTGGTGTCTCCGGTCGTTACACTACCAGCTGCACCCAAATCAATATCTTTGTTTAAATCGACAGTAATGTTATTGCCCTGATTTGAAACTGTGACATTGCCATCTTTATTACTGAAATCAACAGTATCGTTTGGCTTCACATTGTTTGCTGTACCGCCATTGGTGCTAACATTCCAGCCTTTATTGGCATTATTAGCCACTTGATTGACTGATTTGATTGCATCATCAATAGTACTTTCACCAGTACCACCAATATTCGACATGCTGAGCAGGCCACCGTTATTGGCTGCATTACCGCCTAAAATAGATGCGACATTACTTTGCGCCCGGTTCAGCTGCTCTTCAGTCGCTGCGCGGCCTTGAGATGCAAAATCACCACTTCCAAGTGTCTTATTACTCAAACCAGTCAATGTACCTTTCACTGAATCTAGCACCAGTGTGTTAGTGCCTTTTACAGTCAATTTACCTGCTTCAAGACTACTGCTGCTCAAGGTATTTCCAGTTGCATTCATTTCAGCTACAAATAAACCCGTATTACTTAATGATGCAGATTTTTTTCCATCCTTGTCTTGTGTAATTATGCCTGTTGCACTCAGAATAGATGTATTACCTAATATATCTGTCGATGTCACCCTGTCAAATACCACATCTTTCTTCGTTGCTACAGTGACCTTATTCCCTGCCTGTTCAACCGCAATGTTGTCACCAGCGATAAACGTTACTGTTTCATCTGGCGTGATCTGTTCAACTGAACTACCTGCCACTGCACCCGTACCAGTTTTATCTGTCGTCAGTTTCCAGCCTGTATTCGCTATCGCTTTTACTGCATCAAGCTGACCACCATTTACTGCTTCTTTAGATCCTGCAGCAACAAGACCATCTGTTACTCCTGTGATCTTACCTGTCGATGCATCTAGCTTAATGCTGCCTGACTGTACCCCTGTCTTGTCAACAGAAACGACTGTACCTGTACCAGCACTATCCTTAATCGATAGACTGCCCGCATTGCTTAAGGACAATGTATCGTTCAGGCTGTATTTGTAGGTATTCGTCAATGCATCATAGGTTGCTGTTGTATTTGTACCATCTGCGAAGTTAACAGTTTCTCCCAGCTGTACATTGTCTGCTGGAGTTACACCATTCACTGCAAAATTCAAACCTTTATCTGCCTGAGTCTTCGCATTAGTCGCAGTGTTATTTACCTGCTGAATTGCATCGTGAACCGTATTGGCTCCTGTAACTCCGCCAATATTGGTTGAAGTTAAATTGCCAGCAGCATCAATCTGTGTGCTGCTCCCCAATACATTCTTCACATTGTTTTGTGCTGTATATAGCTGACTGCCATTCACGGCATCTGTAGATGTTGAATTGACATCCCCAGCTTTAACATTGGTGATCTTCTGATTGCCTGCATTGATCCCTGTTTTGCTGATGCTTGGACTGTTCGCAACCAATGAGCCTGTACCGTCAACAAAGCTTAAGCCGGCATTATTGATGACTGTGCCACCTGCAGTTACACTGTCAAATACCACATCTTTCTTCGTTGCTACAGTGACCTTGTTCCCTGCCTGTTCAACCGCAATGTTGTCACCAGCGATAAACGTTACTGTTTCAT
>NZ_JEYB01000104.1:0-6206 GCF_000582255.1 Acinetobacter sp. 1566109
GCGGCAGGACGTATATTTGCGGCCAATGAAATAGGGGATGGTTATGCTGTTGTCACCAATGCCGGACCGCAAAGCCAAATTATAAATGGTGGGATAAATCTAGGAACAACTGACAAGTCTGGAAGATTTCTTATTCCTAGTCTTATGCCATATAGAGAGAACCATATTTATTTAGATCCATCATATCTTCCTTTAAATTGGAATGTTAAATCTACAGATCAAAAAACAGTAGTAGGCTATCGCCAAGGGACTTTAGTCGACTTTGGTGCTCATCAGGTTATTTCAGGTTTAGTGAGAGTGGTTGATAAAAACAACTCACCATTATTACCAGGCTATAGCGTTCGAATTAATGGACAGCAAGATGCTGTAGTGGGCTACGATGGTGAAGTATTCGTTCCAAACTTATTAAGACAAAACAAACTTGAAGTAGATCTTCTCGATCATGGTACTTGTCAAATTAATTTCACTTATGAAAGTAAGCAATACAGTGCTAAAAAATTGGGGCCTTATGTATGTCAATAAGTATTGTAAGTCATAGTTCCTACATGCTAGCCAAAAAGTTTTCATCTACTTTAAAGTATGTTTTAGCTAGTTTACTGTTATTTGTGCTTTATGCTTTTTTTAGTTCAGCACATGCTGGCTGTACGGTAACTGGAACCACAAATAGTACTTATAATTATACAGCAGCAACGATTAATAGTGACGCTACCATTACTTATACTGGAACTATTCGGTGTACGAATGTTGGGAGTACTGCTTAAATATCAAGATATATGTGCATGAAGACAGTATTTACTGGAGCAACTACTTCAAATAGTAATGTTTCATTACCTTATACGGTTACGGCAACTGTAGGCGGAGCAGGTTCTTCTACTGCAAATCAAACTTCAAACTTTTGGTATGGTCCTGTTACTACGGTGGCACCAAATAATATTATTAGTTACTCAGTAAGTATTAAAGTTCCAGCAAGATCGGGCTCTTTAACAGCCTATCCGGTAGGGACTTATATTGGCTCCGTTCAAGTATTTTGGGACATGCAAGCAAATTCAAGCAGTGTATGTGAGGGTGATAGTGGCGGTGGCTGGGACTCGGGTAATATGACGATTACAGCTAACTATGTAGTACCAAGTTTCTGTCAGTTAGATTCCACATCAAATGTCGATTTTGGCAATATTGGTGATATTGGTACAACAAGTCGTGACTACACGGCTCAAGGTGCGATTAATGCAACTTGCAACAATGGAACACCTTATAGCATTTATTTGGGGGATGGCAATAATCGTATAAGCGGTGGATTTAGACGTATGACCAATGGAAGCAGTCAATACATTCCTTATCAGTTATACAAAGATACTGCTTATAGCACAGTATGGGATACTACAGGTGGTATAACTGCTGTGGGTGGTTCTGGAGGAGTGTCAAAGACAGGATCTGGCACTAGTCAAATTTCAAATGTATATGGAAAAATTCCACAAGGAACTTCTATTTCAAGTACACCTGGTAACTATTCAGACAGCATAGTTGTTACGGTGACTTATTAGTTACTTGCCAATTCACTATTCACTTAAAGTAAGGAGGTGAGTTGGCAAGTATCATGAGTTTTAGTTAGTGTTTAAAGAGCTTTGTTTTCGTATTAGTAATATCACTAGTGTGATTAATAAGCTAAATCCGAAAATGGGCAAAATAATTCCTAAAATAATAAGTGTAAGGGCCGTGATTATTTTTTGTTGATTGTTTGCGCGTTTCCATACCAATAAAGTTTGGCTTACAAAATGGCTAGTCGTAATTTTTAAATTAGAGGTTTTAAACCAAGCTTTATATGCATAAATAATCATAAAACATAGCCCGAGTGCATATAAAGCGAGTACTAGTTGATTGACCCATCCAAATAATACGCCAATATGAGCATCGACTCCCCAACGTGTAAGTTTTGCAAATAATGAATAATCTTTAAAAGCTAGTTTATCGATGACTTTGTGTTTATGTATATCAATAGCCACACTGTCTGCCTGTGTTGGCCATTTGCGCTGTAGTTCAGTAACAGTCCAAGCTTGGTTTGCATCAACAGGAGGTTTGATTTGTATTTGTGCTGAATGAATTCCATTTGCTCTAGCAATTGCTAATACAGAATCGAATTCGGTTGGCATGATTTCTAAATTCGAAGTCTCCATGACCATACCATGATGTTCTTTATGTTCATCATGAGGCATTTTTGATAATGGCGCATTATTTAAAGTTGTGGCTAAGGTTGGCGTTTGCCAATTTAGCCATTGACGAGCAATACGAATATTATCACCGGCCCACTGGGACCATGTAAGGCCCGTAATCGCAATGAACAATAAAAGTGGTAATAAGGTCAAGCCAATAGAACTATGCCACTTTAATAAATAGTTTTTCTGCGTTTGTCTAATTTTGAAGTTTTGATGACGTTTCCACCAACTGTATAGTCCGGTCAGAGTTAAAATGCCGAGCCAACTTGCTGCAAGTTCACTATAAAAACGTCCCCATTTTCCAAGTAATAAATTACTATGCAATTGATCTAAGAATGTGCGAAATGGTAATACTCCACTGGTTCCATATACAGCAAGCTGACCTTTGATAGAAAGGGTATAAGGGTCTACAAAAATAGCTTCGTTATATAAATGATGAGCTTTATCAGAAAAAATGACTCGTGTTGTTTGTATGGAACTTGGTGCTGGCCTAACTTCTGTAATTTGTGCAGATTCGGGCATCGCTTTTTTTGCTACTTCAACCTGTTGGCTTAGTGGGTGCATATCTTTATTTAAAGGCTGAACATATAGTGCATCTTTATAGATAGATTGTTCTATCTGAGGAGTAACTGCATATAGAAGACCTGTAAATGCCGCAATAAATATAAATGGGGCAATAAAAATACCAGCGTAAATATGTACGAGACGGAAAAGACTGCGCCAAAAGCTAGGGGTGTTAGGCATGTTGAGAAGTATCGAACAAACTTTGGCGTGAAGTATATCTACTTTTAAATAAAGTTACCCATTGTTTAATTATCTATAGCCAAACTTTTCACATAAAAGCCTTTTAATAAATTGATTATCTAGACCTAAAAATTGAAGAAGTGAGATTAAAATTTGATTAAAGATTGATAGTGATAGCTTTATGCTTTGTATTTTAAAAAGCAATAAAGCTATTAGTTTTTTATCTAGATGATAGAATTGCGCCGGTCAGTAAATTGATGTGTATTCTTACTTAATATGCAATTGATGATGCATCCTTTTGAGGTTGTGTGTAGATTGTTGAGTTGCGAGTAAGTGCTAATGTAGATATACATACAACTATCTGAAATTCTAACTTATTGAAGATATAAGGTTTATCAGTTGCTCCCATCACTTACAATTCAAACCAGACTCGGTGGATTCTACTTTTTTTACTATTCCATCGTTGGCACGTTCATGCCGTATTGGAATTTATATCTTCAAGATCAAGGGTTTAATTATCAGCAGATAGGTATCTTATCATCTATTGCTATTGTGACGCGATTCTTTGCGCCTTTAGTTTGGGGCTGGATCGCAGATAAATCTGGTAAAAGAATGCTTTTGGTGCGGCTCGCAACTTGGATGGAAGCTTGTATATGGTTGGCTATCTTTATAGTTCCCAATACATTTCAATCTGTCGCTTTACTTATGCTTATTTTTAGCTTTTTCCAAAATGCAATTTTGGCTCAGTTTGAAGGGGTAACCTTATTTTGGTTGGGCGACCAAAGGGCAAAACTTTATGGAAAAATTCGAAAATGGGGATCGGTCGGTTTTATTGTAGGTGTGTTTACCATAGGTGCAATTTTAGAAATTATTCCAATCTCTATGTTGCCTATTTTATTACTCATAATAGCATCGCTTGCATTTATTTGGGCTTTTACGATTCGTGAACCAGAAGGGGCTCCTACTTCACAAAAGCATTTAGAACCTTTATTGCCTGTGTTAAAGCGTCCAGAAGTTGCTGCTTTTTTTACTATTGAATTTATTCTTCTTTTTTCACATGCCCCTTTTTATAGTTTTTATAGCAATTTTCTAAAATCTTTAAATTACAGTACGACTGAAATTGGCTTTTTATGGGCAATGGGAGTGATTGCTGAAATTGTGATGTTTGCATATGCCGCTACGTTTTTTAAATATTTTTCGTGGCGTAGTCTTGTTGCCATGTGCTTAGTTTTAACAAGCATACGCTGGTTGTTGGTGGCTCTCTTCTCTCATTATTTTATAGGTCAGTTATTTGCACAGTGCTTACATGCTTTTAGTTTTGGCTTGTTTCATCTTATTGCAATGCGTCTCATTTTTCAGAACTTTTCAATAGGGCAGCAAGGTCGAGGTCAGGCTTTTTATAGCACCATGTGGGGACTTGGAGTTGCCTTTGGAAGTATTCTAGCTGGTCATTATTGGAAAATTCTTACTGGTGAGTATATTTTTATGATTGCTGCATTAGTAGTGCTTCTAGGTTTGTGCTTTGTATTTTGGCTACCTAAACAGATTGAAAAGCCAGCTTCTTAAATCAAATGTTGCTAAAAATTGTTAGGGATGAGTAGTTAAAGATAAAAATTGTTTGATGAGAAGTATCGGTTCGTTACGGTTGAAAAATATTGTTTTTATATGGTTATGAAACAATGTTTTTCTAAAAAAATGTGCTAACTTAAACCCATGCGTTTAATGATTAATAAATCTATGAAAAATATTTATATTATGGGATTATTATTGGCTTGTTCTGGTTTTGCTATGGCTGAGACAGTGACTCAACAGCCAACGGAACAGCCCGTACGCACTGCTAGTAATCCTAACGCTATACGTATTGTTACGCGTCCTGAAATTATGGGATTGTGGGGAATGGAGATTCCAAATAATAAAAAATGTGTAGAGTACTATAATTTCCGTAGTAGTAATGATGTGGTGATTAAAAGCGGTGAAGAATGGTCATATGGTATTTATGAATATCAACCATCTGATGACCCTAAAGAGCAGTTATCAGCTCTAGTGATGCAGATTAAGTTTGATAATAATAAAGTTGATTGTTCTGGTCAGCAGCAAGATCAGACTGGTGATGTTTCCCAGTATTTTGTGCAATGGAAAAATGACCATACTATCAATTTCTGCTCAACTGCTAAAGGCGAGCAATGCTTTGCAACACTACGTCGCATGTTGCCATAAATTTGAATTAATAAAAAAAGCCTCTTATGTAAGAGGCTTTTTTTATTATACATATTATGCAGTTTCAGCTTTCTTTTCTTCTTCCACTTTTTTCAACAAGTGTTTTTCAAGGTAATGGATGTCCATTGCTTGTTCGCAGAAGTTTTTATCTTGCAAGATAAGATCTTTATGTAAAGGAATATTGGTTTTAATTCCTGTAAGAATCATTTCGTCTAACGCTTGACGCATACGGGCAAGCGAAGTTTCACGATTTTTACCATGAGAGATCAATTTTGCAATCATTGAATCATAATAAGGTGGAATGCTATATCCAGGATAGATATGAGAATCTAAACGAATACCTGCACCGCCTGGCGCATAAAAACTTTCAATTTTACCTGGTGAAGGTAAGAAAGTGGTTGGATCTTCAGCATTGATACGACATTCAATGGCATGGCCACGAACTTCAATATCTTCTTGTTGAAGCTCTAAGCCTAAACCAGCTGCAATACGTAATTGCTGTTCAATAATGTCAACACCAGTCACCATTTCAGTTACAGGGTGCTCAACCTGAACACGAGTGTTCATTTCAATAAAGAAGAACTCACCGTCTTCGAACAAGAATTCAAATGTACCAGCACCACGATATTGCATTAACTGACATGCATTAACACAAGCTTGTAAAATATCAGCGCGTGCTTGTTCTGGTAGATTTGGAGCAGGAGCTTCTTCTAACACCTTTTGGTGACGACGTTGTAATGAGCAGTCGCGATCATATAAATGAATCGCATGGCCGTTACCATCACCTAAAACTTGAACTTCGACATGGCGAGGTTTTTGTAAGAAGCGTTCCATGTACACTGTATCATCGCCGAACCACATTTCTGCATCACGTTGAGCTGCTTGAACTGACTCAAGTAATGTATCTACGCGTTCAACAATACGCATACCACGACCACCACCACCAGCTGCCGCTTTAACAATAAGCGGGAAACCGATTTCTTTCGCTTCAGCTAAAGCATTGTGGATAGTTACTGCATGGTCACAACCCGGTAC
>NZ_JEYB01000105.1:0-5924 GCF_000582255.1 Acinetobacter sp. 1566109
ATTTTTAAACGATTTACTCAAGCTAAAGCAAAGGTTTCATTGGAAGACATCAATATTGCTGATGGACTAAGCGGTAGTGTTTTAATGATTGGCTTCGGGCGCTTTGGGCAGGTCACCAGTCAATTACTGTTGGCAAGAGGTGTAGATGTCACCATTATTGATAATAATACCGACATGATTCGAAATGCTGAAAAGTTTGGTTTTAAAATTTATTATGGGGATGGCTGTCGCCTAGATATTTTACATGCTTCCGGTGCTGCAACAGCACAGGCGATTGTGGTGTGTGTAGATAGTAAGGAAACGACTAATCGAATTGTTGAATTGGTTACTCACGAATTTCCTTTGGCAAAATTATTAGTCCGTTCATATGACCGTGAGCATTCACTGCATTTAGTCAAACAAAAAGTAGACTTTATGATCCGTGAAACGTTTGAATCTGCGATTAAGTTTGGTGGAGTGATTTTACAAGAACTTGGTGTAGATGAAGACGAAGTTGAAAGAATTACCGAGGAAATACGCGATCTTGATAATGAACGCTTTGAGACTGAAATCGCAGCAGATGACGTAAATGCAGGAGTAGGTATGCAATATACCCATACTTATCATCCAAGACCAACTGCACCATTGATTCGACCAAAGCGGGAAGGACGTATTCTAAATAAAGATAATGCCTCAGAAAATGAGGGAACTGATTAGTTATAACGCTTAGTAATGGCTTTAAAAGAACTTTTACTGAGCTTTTCTATAGGAGGAAGTACCTAACAACGAACTCCCTCCATTTACCAATTAAACCGTCTTACTTTAGTAAGTTAAATGGCTAATCATATTAAGTTAACCTAGAGATGCTCTAAGGCTGTGCCTTTAACAGGATTTCTGCGCCAGTAGTAAGGCTGTAAAAATCTAAGGAAAAGTTTCCAAGGTGTTATCCATGCGATTCGACGGTTAGCTTTTTTATTTTGAATAATTTGTTTTGCTAAATACGCACAAACAACTTCAGGTGGGTCAATTACAAAGAAGAATAAGCGTTTCATCTTTTTCCAGTTTTGTATATTGCCATGGGTCCAAGATGAAACTAACAAGTCGGTTGCCACCATGCCGGGGCTAAGAGTACCAGTTAAGATAGGAGTCGACTTAGTCTCTTTATAAAGCGCTTTACTAAAATAACTTACCGCCCGTTTAGTTGTCGCGTAGGCAGTCATTCCAGCACTCCATTCGCCATTGCTTCCCCAACCTTCCATGTTAAAGATTTGGCCATAACCTTGTTTAAGCATGCCTTTTAGAGCTACTTGCGAACCGAGCATTGTGCCTAAAATATTAGTCGATATGGTTGTTTTCAATTCATCTGGTTGAAGGTCAATGAACTCTTTTGTAGGGTGGCAGCTACCTGCATTATTAATCCATACATTAACTTGCCCAAAATGCTGAATTGCTCGATCCCACAGTGTTTGTACATCAGCAATTTGTGTCACATTGCAGCATAAACCAATAAATTTCTCTTTATTGAAATGAGTTTCTAAATAGGATAGGGCATGGTTAAGATGCTCAACATTTCGTCCCGCTATTACAACGGAACAACCAAGATCTAAAAAAGCATGGGCAAGTGCTAAACCAATACCCTTTGTACTTCCAGTGATGACTACACAACCAGCTTCACAGTTAGATAAACTCATTGAAATCTCTATAAATTTTTAAAACTCAAAGCTATTGAGCAATTTTTCATAAATGAGCGGTTTGCTCTTTTAATAAAAGCAGATAAATAATCGATAAACTTATCATCGAAATATTCATTACGATAGGGTTATAAGGTGAAATAAGTGTAGAGGGTATTAAAAAACCAATTAACAGCAGTAAACCCAATAATCCTAAAATACTTAAATAATGAATATATTTGTGAGGAGAGAAAAGAAATAATAAACCAAAAATCACTTCAGCTATACCACTGCCACGACCTGCAAGTTTTGCATAATCAAAAGAAAGTCCTATCGTTTGCCAGACAAAAATTTCATCAGAGTTAATAAAAATTAGTTTAGGAACAAGTCCTTGATAAATCCATAAGAAAGCGAGCACAAAGCTTATAAATTTTAATGCTTTAGCATTATTCATTAAGATTCTCTAAAAGTTTGAAATTTCAATTTTGATCATTGCGACTATTATGTTTTGATTTAATTTATTCTTCAACAGAAAATAAGATAAGCTTATTTTTTAATCATTTCTTATGGTTATTTTTTAACAGTAATGTAGGAATAAGATAGGAAGATTTTATATTAAAAACATAGGAGAAGTGCTCCTATGTTTCTAAATTTATGGTTCACTCACTAATCTTGATATATTTTTTAAAATTATATTTCTTAGAAATTCTTTATAACATTCATCTGTGTTTTTATTTGAATGTTGAACTAAATATCCATTAAGTTGGGTAATTATAATAATAGCTCTTTCTTTATATTCTTCTGAAGATATTTCACTATGAATGGGAAGTATAATTTTATATATCAGTTCGAAATTATACTTTTGTATCATTGACAAAAAATCGTAAACATAGGGGAGATGGTCTGAAATAGAAAACACCTCTTTAAATGTATGAGTAATGATCGGTTGTTCTATTTCATACATTATATTGGTGATAATATTCATAAACCGATGTAAAGGAGGTTCATTCACATTTAAATTAATTAAAATTTCAATCCGCTGTATGTAGTCACAAATTAATTTATTAAGTAAAGCTTTTAATAAAAGATCTTTGTTTTTAAAATAATGCTGTAGGGTACTTAAACTAATATTAGATTGGGTGGCAACTCCTCTCATACTAAAACCAGAATAACCTTTCGTAAGAAAAACTATTTCAGCATTTTTTAAGATTTGCTTTATTCTTTCTTGCCCTTTTAGTGTAGTAAAGGACTTCTTTATTTGTATAGTATCAAAGGTATCAATTTTGATCATTATCCAGCCTGTAAGTACTATTTAAAAAAGGCATTCTAAACCATGAAATTAGAAAAATATAAATAAAATATTTAAATTCTATTAAACTAAATATAGGTCATATGACCTATATTTTTATAATTTAGGTCAGGCGACCCAATCTAAAATTAAAAAATAGGTCGAGCGACTTAATTCCTTTTCTTTAGAAATAGTTTAAATAGGTCATTTGACCTATTTAAATAAGAATAAATAGTGTTCAATTTTATACAGTCTATAAATGATTGTATTTGAATAAATATTGACTAATTTTTATTTAAAGAGTGATATTTGTTTTTTTTGATTTTTAGTCATTTTTATAAAGTATGGGTGGGTATTTAATCTTGTTTTTTAATGGTCTTTTGAAAAAGAATTTTAAATAAGTAAACATAGTCTTTTTGTAATGTATGTATACAAGTTAAATAATTGTTATTAAATTGTGAAAAGAATCACACAATAGTAAAAGATAGTTTGTTTTATATATAAAACAAATTAGCCGTATTTTATTTATCAAGTTTGATTCATTTTGTTCTACAAATCTAATCATTATATATGTAGGTTATGAATATGAAAAACATTCAGAAATCACTTCTTGCAGCATTAATAGTTGCTGGTTATGCGGTAAATACTCAAGCAGCTGTTACTGGACAGGTTGACGTTAAATTAAATATCTCGACAGGCTGTACTGTAGGTGGTAGTCAAACTGAAGGAAATATGAACAAGTTTGGTACTTTAGATTTTGGTAAAACTTCCGGTACTTGGAACAACGTATTAACGGCTGAAGTTGCTTCAGCTGCAACAGGTGGCAATATTTCTGTAACTTGTGACGGCACAGATCCTGTTGATTTTACAGTCGCAATTGATGGTGGTGAACGTACAGACCGTACTTTAAAAAATACTGCTTCTGCTGATGTAGTTGCATATAACGTTTACCGTGATGCTGCACGTACAAACCTCTATGTTGTGAACCAACCACAACAGTTCACTACAGTGAGTGGACAAGCTACAGCGGTGCCAATTTTCGGTGCAATTGCACCAAATACAGGTACAGCAAAGGCACAAGGTGATTATAAAGATACTCTATTAGTCACTGTAAATTTCTAAATATAAAAAGAAATAATTAATTGAGTGACAGGTTTACTCAGAGACGAGTGAACCTGTTTTAAATGGAGGGAAGATGATATTCAATCGCGGTTCAGCATTTATATTTTCATATTTTTTAATTACTTCATTAAATGCGGGTGAAATTGGAGCTAAATTAACAAGTCAAATTGAATTATTACCTTCTTGTTCTATCAATAATAAAGTTGTAGAAAATAATACAGCAAATTTAAATTTTGGATCTGTAGATTTTGGAGAAGCTACAACTGCTTTTAATGGGGTGTTGGAAGCAAGTTTAATAAATAACGGAAATTCCGGCTTGCAAATACAATGTGCTGGTATTTCAACTGTAAAAATAATATTTGGATCTGGAAATAATGATAGTAAAGTTCCTGTTTCATTCTCACAAAATTATTATCATGCATTAAGTAATGGTAAAGATTTTATTGCTTATAATTTACTCTATGGTTTAAATAAACAAGTCATTAGAGCAAATGATGTTTTTATACTTAATGATATGAATACTAAAAAGAATATTGATATTTTTGGTCAAGCTGTACATGATGGTAGTGGTATATCTAAAGGTGAATATAAAGATATAGTACCAATTACAATTGAGTTTTAAGAAAATGAAATTTTTTTATTTTAAGGCAATGTTGTTGCTATCTATGAGTCAACTTATATATGCAGCTGATCCTCAATTAAATTCGAGTTTTAAAGTTCAAGCTAAAATTGAAAATGGTTGTTCGATAGATAATATCGAACAAAAGATTGATTTTGGTCAATACTCGGCTTTATCAAAAGATAAAGTGGTTGCTAGTATTATAAATAGTAAAAGTTCTTGGAATATACGCTGTACAGAAAGTTTACCTGTAAGTATTTCTATAGATGGTGGTGAAAATCTACAAAATAATATAAGGCGAATGAGAAATAGCTCATCTTCTAATTATCTACCTTACAAATTATATAATTCGAGTAGTTTGGTTAGTGAATATGTGGTTGGTAATAAATATTTATTGCCTGCTACAAAACCTACAAACCGTCTAGCAAATTTTGAAATATATGGTGTCGTTGATTTAGAAAATAATAATGAATCACATGCGGCTGGAATTTATAAAGATACTGTTTCAATAATGATTACATGGTGATTTGTATGAACAATTCTGCATTTATTAAAAATGGCATTTTAAAATCTTTTTTATTTGCAAGTACATTATCACTTGTTACACCTGTGATGGCGCAAGCAACCTTCTTAATTTGGCCAATTTATCCAAAAATAGAAGCCAATGAAAAAGCAACCGCGGTTTGGCTCCAAAATACTGGCAAGACCGATGCGATGGTGCAAATTCGGGTGTTTAAATGGAGTCAAAATGGTTTAAAAGATGACTATAGCGAGCAATCAGAAATTATACCTAGCCCGCCTGTAGCTAAAATTAAAGCAGGCGAGAAGCATATGCTTCGTTTGACCAAAAGTGCCAATTTGCCAGATGGTAAAGAGCAGTCATATCGTTTGATTGTAGATGAGTTACCGATTCGCCTTTCTGATGGAAATGAACAAGATGCTTCTAAAGTAAGTTTCCAAATGCGTTATTCAATTCCGTTGTTTGCCTATGGAAAAGGTATAGGCAGTGGCTTAACTGAAGAGAGCCAAAAAGCGAATGCAAAAAATCCTTTAGCCAAACCTGTTTTACAGTGGTCAGTCCGCAACAATGACAAAGGCCAGTCTGAGCTATATTTAAAAAATAATGGACAGAAATTTGCTCGTCTTTCTGCGCTTAAAACATCAAAAACTGGTCATGATATTTCTTTAGGAAAAGCTGCTTTCGGCTATGTGTTATCGAATAGTACTGTGAAGTTTGCCATTGATA
>NZ_JEYB01000106.1:0-5579 GCF_000582255.1 Acinetobacter sp. 1566109
CTGCTTTTATTAAAAGAGCAAACCGCTCATTTATGAAAAATTGCTCAATAGCTTTGAGTTTTAAAAATTTATAGAGATTTCAATGAGTTTATCTAACTGTGAAGCTGGTTGTGTAGTCATCACTGGAAGTACAAAGGGTATTGGTTTAGCACTTGCCCATGCTTTTTTAGATCTTGGTTGTTCCGTTGTAATAGCGGGACGAAATGTTGAGCATCTTAACCATGCCCTATCCTATTTAGAAACTCATTTCAATAAAGAGAAATTTATTGGTTTATGCTGCAATGTGACACAAATTGCTGATGTACAAACACTGTGGGATCGAGCAATTCAGCATTTTGGGCAAGTTAATGTATGGATTAATAATGCAGGTAGCTGCCACCCTACAAAAGAGTTCATTGACCTTCAACCAGATGAATTGAAAACAACCATATCGACTAATATTTTAGGCACAATGCTCGGTTCGCAAGTAGCTCTAAAAGGCATGCTTAAACAAGGTTATGGCCAAATCTTTAACATGGAAGGTTGGGGAAGCAATGGCGAATGGAGTGCTGGAATGACTGCCTACGCGACAACTAAACGGGCGGTAAGTTATTTTAGTAAAGCGCTTTATAAAGAGACTAAGTCGACTCCTATCTTAACTGGTACTCTTAGCCCCGGCATGGTGGCAACCGACTTGTTAGTTTCATCTTGGACCCATGGCAATATACAAAACTGGAAAAAGATGAAACGCTTATTCTTCTTTGTAATTGACCCACCTGAAGTTGTTTGTGCGTATTTAGCAAAACAAATTATTCAAAATAAAAAAGCTAACCGTCGAATCGCATGGATAACACCTTGGAAACTTTTCCTTAGATTTTTACAGCCTTACTACTGGCGCAGAAATCCTGTTAAAGGCACAGCCTTAGAGCATCTCTAGGTTAACTTAATATGATTAGCCATTTAACTTACTAAAGTAAGACGGTTTAATTGGTAAATGGAGGGAGTTCGTTGTTAGGTACTTCCTCCTATAGAAAAGCTCAGTAAAAGTTCTTTTAAAGCCATTACTAAGCGTTATAACTAATCAGTTCCCTCATTTTCTGAGGCATTATCTTTATTTAGAATACGTCCTTCCCGCTTTGGTCGAATCAATGGTGCAGTTGGTCTTGGATGATAAGTATGGGTATATTGCATACCTACTCCTGCATTTACGTCATCTGCTGCGATTTCAGTCTCAAAGCGTTCATTATCAAGATCGCGTATTTCCTCGGTAATTCTTTCAACTTCGTCTTCATCTACACCAAGTTCTTGTAAAATCACTCCACCAAACTTAATCGCAGATTCAAACGTTTCACGGATCATAAAGTCTACTTTTTGTTTGACTAAATGCAGTGAATGCTCACGGTCATATGAACGGACTAATAATTTTGCCAAAGGAAATTCGTGAGTAACCAATTCAACAATTCGATTAGTCGTTTCCTTACTATCTACACACACCACAATCGCCTGTGCTGTTGCAGCACCGGAAGCATGTAAAATATCTAGGCGACAGCCATCCCCATAATAAATTTTAAAACCAAACTTTTCAGCATTTCGAATCATGTCGGTATTATTATCAATAATGGTGACATCTACACCTCTTGCCAACAGTAATTGACTGGTGACCTGCCCAAAGCGCCCGAAGCCAATCATTAAAACACTACCGCTTAGTCCATCAGCAATATTGATGTCTTCCAATGAAACCTTTGCTTTAGCTTGAGTAAATCGTTTAAAAATAATACCGACAATTGGAGTCAATACCATTGAAAGTACAACAATCGCAGTTAAGTTAGATTTAACCGTACTATCAATAACTTGGGCACTTAATGCAGCAGAGAAAAGCACAAAGGCAAACTCTCCCCCTTGAGCCATCAGTAAAGCGCGGTCTAATGCTTCTGTATGAGGACTTTTGGTTACTCGAGCGACAATATAAATCATGAGCGCTTTAACAAACATCAGGGCCACTACGCCACTTACAATGAGTTGCCAGTTTTGAGCAACCACTGATAAGTCCAGTGACATACCCACGCCAAGGAAAAAGAGACCCAGTAAAATTCCTCGGAATGGCTCAATATCGGCTTCAATTTGATGTCTAAACGTTGATTCAGATAAAAGTACACCCGCCAAGAAAGCTCCCATTGCCATAGTCAAACCACTGACTTGCATGAGCAATGCCGCACCCAACACAACCAGTAAAGCTGCGGCCGTCATGACTTCTCGCGCTTTAGCAGCGGCCAAGAGTCTAAATAACGGATTAAGTAACCAATAGCCTGCCGCAATGAGACCTGCAATTGCCAGTAAACCAATTCCAATGTTTTCCAGACGTACAGATGTGCTTTCGACTACATGATTTGGTGCCATAAAAGCAACAATAGCCAGTAGTGGCACAATTAATAAATCTTCAAAAAGTAAGATGGCTACAATTTTTTGCCCACGTGGTTGAGTCAAGTCACCCCGATCGCCCAATAACTGCATCACAATCGCAGTCGAGGTTAGTACAAACCCTGCAGCACCAATAAAAGCGACTTGCCATGTGAAACCAAACAATAGCCCTACGCCAGTCAAAGCTAACGCACAAATAATGATCTGCAACGTACCAAGACCAAAAATTTCACGTCTAAGGCTCCACAAATGTGATGGTTGCATTTCCAAACCAATCACAAAGAGATACATCACTATTCCCAACTCGGCAATATGTAAAATTGCTGTGGAATCTTGAAAAAAAGCAAAACCAAATGGGCCAATAATCAGTCCTGCGATTAAATAACCTAATACTGAACCCAAACCAATGCGTTTAAAAATAGGGACTGCAATGACAGCAGCTGCCAATAACACTACTGGAGCAACTAAGCTTATTGAATGTGCTTCTGAGCTCATACATTTCTCATTTTATTTATCTGCAATTTATTCTATGTGAAACTTGGTGTAAGGGCGATTACTAGTTTTGAGAAAAAGCATCCTAAAAATAAAATGGCTTAAATCATCGGGAAATAAAAATTGAGCCTATACAGGGAAAGAAATATTCATAAACAAACACCCATAAAAAAAGCCCTGACGGGCTTTTTTTATTTTATTAAACGATGAACTTCAACATGAGCTGAATCACTGTCGCATTAATTAAATCGACAAAGAATGCACCACAAAGCGGAACGATTAAAAATGCCTTATGTGATGGACCATACATATTAGTAATCGCCTGCATATTTGCTACGGCTGTTGGTGTTGCACCCATACCGAAACCACAATGACCTGCTGCCAATACTGCCGCATCGTAATTTTTACCCATTACTCGGAAAGTTACGAATGCTGCATATAAAGCCATAGTCAGTGTTTGAGCACCCAAAATAACCACAAGCGGACCAGCTAAGTCGGCAAGTTGCCAAAGCTTTAATGAAAGCAATGCCATTGCTAAATAAAGTGATAAAGATGCATTACCAAACACATCAATCGCGCGGTCGAAAATATCAATTTTCAATACACTTTCTAAAATATTTCTTAAGATTACACCGCCACCAAGTGCCCAAACGAAAGTTGGTAACTCAAACCATGTTCCTTTACTAAAGCCCGTCATAAATTCAGCAAACGCTAAACACGCTGCAAACATACCAAGTGTGGTAATTGCATTATCGGCAGTAATTAAACGAACTTGATGCGGGTTTTCAAACGGCGCGAGATCATCTGAATTTTGTTCAAGATGCGTATCACGATGGTGAATCTCCGCATTAGTTTTTGGTTGAGCAAGACTATAACGGTTAATAAGTAATTTGGCTAAAGGGCCACCAATCACACCGCCAATAATCAAACCAAAAGTCGCACTCGCCATACCTAGGGCTAAAGCACCTTGAATACCATGCTGACTTTCTAAGATTTCACCCCACGCACCTGCTGTACCATGACCACCAGTTAAAGTAATTGAACCTGCAATTAAACCAATAAGTGGGTCTAAACCCAATAATGTCGCAAGGCTCATACCAACAGCATTTTGCACAACAATAAATGAGGCTACACAAATTAAGAAGATGACTAACGCACTACCACCTTCTTTAAGCTTCATAAAATTGGCACTTAAACCAATTGAAGCAAAGAACACGAGCATAAAGCTGGTTTGTAATTCACTACTAAAAACAATGCTGTACCCCCATAAACTGTGGACAAGCAAAGAAACTACCGCAGCAACCAAACCACCGGCTACAGGTTCAGGGATATTGTAACGTTTTAAAAAATCAATCCGATTAACAAGAAAGCGGCCCAACAATAAAACGATGACCGCCGAAATTAGTGTATAAAAACCATTAAAAACAAATTCCATATATACTACTTTCTAATTACATTTCTAATCGATTGTAAAATAATTATATTTTATTTTTTCATATGTAAAAAAAACACAAATAAACTTTACAAAATTACCCTAGCAATACATTTTTTACTATTCTTAAAAATAGCTTAAATTTTTAAATATTTTATACATAATTGTTAATAAATTCTTATTTAACGATTAATATCAAATACTTAAATAAAATAATTCAAAATTTAAAGATATTTAGGGTTTGATACCTTAAACAGAAAATCCTGTCTTTTAAGTCACTGAACTCATCTGCTATTCCCGTTAATATTCCTCAAAGACCAGCTCGTTATTTGCTCTGGGCAAAATATTTACAGGTTTTATATTCAATGAGTTTATTGCTTAAAGTTCGACAGAATGTTCCACAAGTGAAGTCGATTAAAACGTCACTTAAAAAGCGTGCTGGTCAGAAAATACCTCACATGCTGACCAATGCATCAGATCTGTTTTTTAGAGGCCCTCAAATTGCCTTGTCAGGAAAAACACCTTTTGATGTGATTTATAAGCATGAAATTATGAGTTTACGTCACTATAAAAATGAGGCTGAAGCTCCTATAGCTAAACACAGCGTACCGTTAGTCATCGTTCCACCATTAGCAGTCAACATGCTTATTTACGATTTGTTCCCTACACGCAGCCTTATACGTTACTTTTTAGCTCAAGGTTTTGATGTCTATTTAATCGACTGGGGCGTACCAACCCGACATCAGGCAAAATACAATTTTGGCACCTATATAAAAGTCTTTATGCCTGAAATGTTAAAACAGGTTCGTATACATAGTGGACAACAACAGCTCTCTTTACATGGCTGGAGTTTAGGTGGTGCTCTTTCACTCTGCTATACCGCGTTATTTAAAGATAAAGATATTAAAAATTTGATTATTCTTGCTTCACCTATCGACACCCATAAAGCGGGTTATATGGGTAAACTTTATGGAAGCTTGACCAAACCTGCACAGTGGGTTCGTAAGCACACCCCTTTTCGTATTCGCCAACATGTACCAAGTGAAGTGTTTCATATTCATGGTTGGCAAAACACACTCGGTTTTAAATTAACGGACCCAATTGGCAATTTAAAAACCTATTGGCAGCTTTTAAAAAATCTTGATAACCGAGAATTTATTGTTGACCACGCCACCTCTAGTTCATTTATAGACAATATGCTGGCTTATCCAGGCGGCGTTATGCGTGACATTATTTTACGTTTCTGGATTGATAATGA
>NZ_JEYB01000107.1:0-5437 GCF_000582255.1 Acinetobacter sp. 1566109
ATTGCGTCAAGTGCGATGATGCCAGTTTATGCTGATGTTTTGGCAGGAAATAATATTACAGTTACACCTAGTGGCACAGATTTTGTAGTTGCAACAACGGATGACGTAAGTCTGAATAAAGTTACGGTAGGCAGTGTTGAATTAGATAAAACCACAAATACAGTTAAAGTCGGGACAAATACGACATTAAGTACTGCAGGTTTAGATACGGACGGTTTAGTTAAGACAGGTACATTAACTACAACAGGCTCAGCAACAATTGGAAATGGTTTGACTGTAGCAGATGGTGCGACCTCTCTTAAAAACACCAATATTGCGGGTACTTTAACAACTACAGGAAATACGACAGTAGGCGGTACTTTGGAAGTAACAGGTGCAACGACACTCAGCAATGTTACGACGACAGGCTCAGCAACGATTGGAAGTGGTTTGACTGTAAATGGTGCAACGACACTTAATAACACGTTAAATGTCGTTGGCAATACAACACTCAGCAATGTTACGACTACAGGCTCAGCAAAGATTGGAAATGGTTTAACAGTTGAGGCTGGCACTACTGCATTACGAAATACAACTGTAGGCGGTACTTTGGGAGTAACAGGTGCAACGACACTTAATAACACGTTAAATGTCGTTGGTAATACGACACTCAGCAATGTTACGACTACAGGCTCAGCAAAGATTGGAAATGGTTTAACAGTTGAGGCTGGCACTACTGCATTACGAAATACAACTGTAGGCGGTACTTTGGGAGTAACAGGTGCAACGACACTTAATAACACGTTAAATGTCGTTGGTAATACGACACTCAGCAATGTTACGACTACAGGCTCAGCAAAGATTGGAAATGGTTTAACAGTTGAGGCTGGCACTACTGCATTACGAAATACAACTGTAGGCGGTACTTTGGGAGTAACAGGTGCAACGACACTCAGCAATGTTACGACGACAGGCTCAGCAACGATTGGAAGTGATTTGACTGTAAATGGTGCGACGGCTCTTAAAAACACCAATATTGCGGGTACTTTAACAACTACAGGAGATACAACTGTAGGCGATACTTTGAATGTTAATGGATTAGCGGCATTTAATAATGGTGCGTATCTCAATAGTAAAAAAATTACTGGATTAGCCGCTGGAAATATCAGTAATGCGAGCAGTACGGATGCAGTTAATGGTGGGCAGCTTTATACCGTCAATAAAAATATTGCGGATGTCCTAGGAACAAAATTAGATGCAAATGGAACCTTAGAAAATCAAACTTATACGGTGAGTGATGGTAAAGGCGGTACACAAGCTTTTAATAATGTAAGGCAAGCTATTGAATATATTACAGGGGTTGATACCACTGGAACAGGAAGTGGAGTCGGGGTTGGTATTAAATATTTCCATACCAACTCTGCTGCAGCTGATTCACAGTCAAAAGGTCTAGAATCGGTTGCTATAGGACCTCAAGCAATTGCAAATGGTACAAGTTCAATTGCTATGGGCGACCAAGCGCGCGCAGATCAAGAAAATGCAGTTGCAATTGGTAAACAATCCGCAGCAATTGGTTTAAATAGTACAGCAATTGGTTCAACCACAGGGACACCGCGCCAGCCTGTTTATACAAGAGATGCAAATAATAAAATTACTGCAATAGATGGCATGTCTGTAACTACGACAGGTACGGGTACGAATTTAACAGATATTACTGAAATTAATGGGGTGTCGGTTACAAATACTGAAGTTACTAGCTTCGTGGCATCGTTAAGCAGCGGTGCGAATCTTTCTCTTGGAAAGAATAGTATAGCTTTGGGCACTTCTAATTTGGCAGCCGGTGAATCTAGTGTTGCTCTTGGTGACTCATCTAAAGCTGTTGCAAAGGATGCGATTGCAATAGGTCGAAATGGTAATGCTTCAGGAGAGCAGGCAATTTCGATTGGTGCTGGAGCTCAAGCAGCTGCAAGCGGTGCACTGGCTGCCGGCGGAGCATCTAGTGCGGGCCGTGATGGTGCTGTTGCATTGGGTCAAGGTGCTTTTGCAAATACAACAGCTGGTATTTCAATTGGTCAGAATGCGGGAGTGGGTACATCACAAGGCATAACGAATGACCGTACAGACCACATTGCTATTGGACGTAATAGCGGTCAAAATGTTATTGGCAATCGAAATATTGCTTTAGGTGTTGGCGCTGGTTCCAACCTGTCAGCGAGCGGTAATGGCAGCTCAGATGACAATATTGCGATTGGGGTAAATGCAGGAAGCAATTTAAGTGGTGATGATAATATTGCGATTGGCCGCGATGCAAATAAAAATATAACAGCAGTTGCTGAATCTGTAGCAATTGGTTCACGTGTAGATGCAACAACAGGTTCGACCGTGCTGGGTAATGAGGCCAAAGCTTCTGGCGGTGATTATGCAACTGTTCTGGGCTATAAAGCAAAAGTGACAGGCGATTCTGGAACGGCATTGGGGCGTGACTCGGAAGCTAGTGCCAACAATATTGCTCTAGGGGCATCCAGTGTAGCGAATGGAACTTCAATTGCTGCGGCTTATTTGACAGCTGATACAAAATCGGGCGGCTATAATATAGTTTCTGTTGGTCAAACTGGACAAGAGCGTCGTATTACGAATGTTGCGGCGGGTGCCAATGCTACAGATGCAGTCAATGTCAAGCAATTATATGAAATGCAAAATAATGTAGCAAACCTGATTGGTGGACATACAGGCGTCGATTCAACTACAGGAGCATTTACAGGCTATGTTATTGAATTGGAAGATAAAGTCACAGGCCAGACTCATCAATATAAAGATGTTTCGAGTGCAATTAAAGCAGTGTCATCTGGTGAAATTAGTGTTTTACCTGGCAACGCTGTCATGTATACCGCTGATGGTCGTATTTCAAATATTGCTGCAGGAACACAAGCTACAGATGCTGTGAATTTGGCACAGCTTAATCAAGCTATTGCAGATAATGGACAACATCATGTCTCCATTAATAGTAAAAATCCAGCGAATAAAAATAATATGGGAGCAACTGCTGACGAGTCGCTAGCAATTGGTGCTGGCGTCACAACAAGTAATGCAGGTGTAAAAAGTGTTGTTATAGGTTTTGATGCTGCAACTAATGCAAAAGAAAGTGTTGCAATTGGTAATACCAGCACACAAGCAAATGGTGATGCATCTATTGCGATTGGTAAGACTGCTTTAGCAAAAAGTACAAACAATATTGCAATGGGTACCAATGCCAGCAGTAATGGTATGGAAAGTATTGCAATAGGTACCAATATTCAAATTGATAAAACCGCTGGCACTTCTGACTATGCAGTGGGTATTGGCAGTTATTCAGAAGTACAGAATGCTGATCAGGCCATTGCAATTGGACGTAAAGCAATTGTACAGGGCGATAATGGAACAGCAATTGGCCATGAGTCACTAGCAGCAAAAGAAAATGCGAGTGCATTGGGTAATTTTGCTAAAGCAACTGCAGTAAGTGCTAATGCTATTGGTAACTATGCAACAGCAAGTGGAACAAGCGCCAATGCAATTGGTGATAATGCAAAAGCGACTGCTGGTAATGCCAATGCGATGGGTAAAAGTGCAGAAGCAACAAGCACAAGCAGTAATGCGATTGGTGATAATGCAAAAGCTGCAGCTGATAATGCCAGTGCAATTGGTACCAATGCGCAAGCAACAGGTATTAATGCGAATGCTATGGGTAAGGGTGCAAAAGCATCTGAACAAGATGCAAGTGCAATTGGTACCAATGCGCGAGCAACAGGTGTTAATGCGAATGCTATGGGTACAGGCGCTCAAGCATTAAGACAGGATACGCTTGCGTTAGGTACAAGTGCCGTTGCAAGTGGCCCCAATGCGTCTGCTATAGGTAAAAGTGCAGATGCAGCAGGTTTAAATGCGAATGCGTTGGGTAATGGAGCTAAAGCTGGTGCTGAAAGTTCGAATGCTATAGGTACAGATGCTAATGTATCTGCAACCAATGGTTTTGCTTTAGGTACTGGTGCAACAGTTACACATACAAATGCAATTGCCTTGGGTAGTGGATCGATTTCTGGTAATGCAAACCCAACAGCAAGTGCAAGTGTTAACGGTAAAACCTATAATTATGCAGGCACAAATCCAACATCAACTGTGAGTGTGGGTAGTTCAGGTAATGAACGTCAAATCATTAATGTTGCTGCAGGTCGAGTATCTGCTTCAAGTACCGATGCAATTAATGGTAGCCAGTTATTCCAAACTAATGAAGAATTAGCCAACCTAGCGAATAAAACAGCACAAGCATTGGGTGGTGGGGCTTCAGCAAATCAAGTTACTGGGGCAATTAGTGCGCCAAGTTATACCGTCACAACTAACCCGGCAGGATCAGGTACAAAAACTACGGTTAATAATGTAGGTGCAGCCTTAACTGCATTAGATACCGCATTGAATCAACCATTAAGCTTTGCTGGTGATACGGGGACTCAAATATCGCGTAAACTTGGTGAAACGCTCAATGTGAAAGGCGGTGCAACAGGTACACTTGCTGCAACCGGGAATATAGGCGTGGTTGCCAATGGAACAAATCAGCTAGATATTCGTCTTGCTGAAACAATAAATCTTGGTAACAATGGTAGCGTGACAACAGGCTCTGCAAGCATAAAAAATAATGAAGTTAAAGTCGGTACTAATACTTTAACGGATACTGGATTAAAAGCCGGTAATGTGAGGGTAAATACTTCGACAAATGATGTTACTGGGTTAAGCAATACAACGTGGAATCCTGCAGGCACTTACAATAGTGGTCGAGCAGCGACCGAGGAACAGTTGCTTTCTGCACAAAATCAGCTAAATACAACTTTAACTGATAAAGGTTTCAGTATCTCAGCCCAAGGTGCTAATTCAGATAAAGTTAAGCTAGGTGAAACAGTTGATTTCCGCAATACTGATGGAAATTTAGTTGCTACCCGCAGTGCGGATAATACTATTAACTATGATTTAGCCAAAAATATTAGTGTTGACAAAGTGACTCTTGGGAACATTATTATCGACAAAGCGACAGGGATCAATGCAGGCAATCAGAAGATCACCAATGTTAAAGCTGGGGATGTCAATTCAACATCTACAGATGCCGTGAATGGCAGTCAGCTATATACAGCACAAAACAATGTGAAGAATGTGTTGGGGAGCAGCACACAGATTGATGCAACCGGCAATTTAACTTCAACCAATATTGGCGGAGTTACAGGAGCCAATACGGTTCACGATGCAATTCAACAGGTAAATAACACCGCGACTAATGCGAAGACTCAGGCAGATAAAGGTTTGAATTTTGCAGTGAATGGTGTAACTCCAGCAGACAACGTACAGCTGGGAGAAACTGTTAACTTTGCAAATGGTACAAATACAACAGCAACCTATGATGCGGCGACGAATACCTACAAATACAGCCTGAACGATA
>NZ_JEYB01000108.1:0-5306 GCF_000582255.1 Acinetobacter sp. 1566109
CAAGATAGACAACAGGATAAAGGCTATCTAAGGCTCTATTTTGCCACTCAGTCACTTGCTCAATCACAGCATCGGTAACTTTGCTGATGAGAGATGCTGACACATCGGCATCGTACATTTCTTTGAAGAAGGCTACAATTTCCCTATTAGTCATTCCTTTTGCATACAGTGAGAGGATTTGGTCATCCATACTGGTGATGCGTGTTTGGTGCTTTTTGATAATTTGTGGCTCAAATGAACCTTCTCGATCACGGGGAATATCTAAAGCCAGTTGTCCATCTTGAGTTGTAATGGTTTTAGAACTAAACCCATTACGGCTATTTGAGCCTTTCTTGGGCTGATGCTTTTCATAACCGAGATGGTCTGAAAGTTCAGTATTGAGTGCAGTTTCAATCATGAATTTTTTAAAGACTGCTGTCATTTGGTTTAAGTCTTCTGGTGTTTTTAGACCTTTAGCCAATTCGGCAGCCATACTTTTGATTGTTGCTTCATCCATGTGAAGTACCTTTTGTAATTATCCTCTGAAGGATAAATGAAAATTAAGTACTTACACAAAATTTAGAACAGTCCCCTTAGAGAGCGCGTTAGTTTTTTCGCCTAGGAATCCATCCTGATTATTCAATATTGTTGATGATACTTTTTCTTTAAGCAGTTCTATAGGGTTTATCGACATTGTTTATTCTCCCGAATCTTATACGTCGTAACCAGCAATTTTTTGATTATTCAAATACTTCTCTTTGCTGATAGTTTTTTATTCTAATGCGCTCGAAATCTTTTGTTGTCTTTTAAATAATTTATATACAATTTTCCATCTAGTATTTACAAAACAGGCAAATCATTATGATCTGCCTGTTTATATTTTGAATAAGCTTTTAACTATTAAAAACTATACAGCAAAAGTCTGTACTACTTTACCAGTAAGGTTTTGACCCAGTAATGGCGTGTTTTTTCCTTGAGACAAGATAGTGTCTTTAGTTAACGTCCAGCTTAGTTCAGGATCTACCAACACCCACCCAGCTTCAGCTTGCCAACGCGCAGTCATGTTTGCTACCTGTGCAGGAGCACTTGTTACTTTAGTAACCCACTCAAGTGGCTCAAATAAGCCTTCATTAATGAGTTGGATACCTAGAGCTACATAAGTATCAAATGCAGTAATACCCGGTTGGGTTTCAGCAAATGGAGCCATTTTCGCTGAACTGCTTAATGGTTCGTGATGCGTACAAATTGCATCAATTACACCTTGTTTTAAACCTTGGCGTAAAAGCTCTTTATCTTGCTTAGAACGTAATGGTGGACGAACATGTGCAAGTGAGTTAAAGCCATCCGTTAATTGTTCAGTTAAATGTAACTGGTGCATTGCGACGTCGGCAGTAACAGGTAAACCTTTCGCTTTTGCTGCACGAATTAATTCAACCGATGCACCGCAAGACAACAAGCCAAAGTGAGCTTTGACACCTGTCGCTTCAATCATAAGCAAGTATTTTGCAATCGCTACAGTTTCAGCAATTGCAGGAATCATTGGCAAACCTTGACGCGATGCGATAAAGCCTTCATGAGCACAGCCATCTTTAGCAAGTTGCGGCTCTTCAGCATAGAACACTACTGTTAGACCGAGACCCGCAGCATACTCAAGCGTGCGGACAACAACATCATCATTTTCAAAAGCAGCATTTGCATTTGAAACAGCAGTACACCCACCCTTTTTAAGACCTGCCATATTTGCTGGTTGTTTACCATTTAGGCCTTGAGTCTGAGCACCAATAATATGCAGATGAATACCGCCGTCATGCCAAGCCTTTTCAATCAAACCATGAATGAGAGCACCATTGTCTTGCACAATTGGCTTTGAGTCTGGTGGGGTAATCACGTGCAAAATACCATTAGCACGTGCAGCTTTACCTTCTGATTTCAACGTCCCATGCTGCTGCTGGCCCGGTTCACGCAAACGTGCACACAAATCAACCATGGTCGGCATTAACCATTTGCCTTGCCCATCAATAGTTTGTTCAACTTGTTCGACTGGAGCAACGAGCTTACCGTCTTGAATATATACAGTTTGTACGCTGTCTGTTTTTTGGATTGGGTCTAACACACGTACATTTTCAATTTTTACAATACTCATGTGATCCATTCCTTACAACGCAATCGCTTCAATTAAACCTTGTTCTTGAAGTTGCCCTTGCATAGACAACGCCAGTACAGCCATACGAACTGCAATACCGTTAGTAACCTGTTTTAAAATCACAGACTGGTCACCATCGGCAATACTCGAATCAATTTCTACACCGCGATTCATTGGTCCCGGATGCATAACAATACAGTCCGGTTTAGCTAAACTTAGGCGCTCTTTGTTTAAGCCATACATTCTATAAAATTCAGATTGTGAAGATAACGCTGGTGAATCAATACGCTCATTTTGAATACGTAGCGCAATAATCACATCACAACCAGTGACACCTTCATCCATGTTATTGAACAAACGAACATGATCACCGTATTCTGAAAAACCAACTGGTAATAATGTATTTGGTGCAATTACACGAATATCTTTACATCCAAGAGTTTGAAGTGCAGCCACATCTGAACGTGCCACACGAGAATGTTTAATGTCACCAATAATCGCAACACTCAAATCTTCAAATGGTTTTTTCGTCTCACGGCGAATTGTGAGCATATCGAGCATCGCTTGCGTTGGATGGGCATGACGTCCATCTCCGGCATTAATAATTGCGACTTTTGGACATACATCTTTAGCAATGAAATGTGCAGCACCCGAAGATGAATGGCGAACTACAAAAATATCGGCAGCCATTGCTTCGAGGTTCCAAAGCGTATCTCGTAAAGTCTCACCTTTTGAAGTACTTGATCGTGCAATATCAATGTTTAATACATTGGCAGACAAACGTTTTGCTGCTGCTTCAAAAGTAGTACGGGTACGTGTGGAGTTTTCAAAGAAGAGATTCATCACCGTCCGTCCTTCTAAAAGCGGGCGGTTAATTAAATTATTATTATCGTCTAAAAAGCTTTGAGCGGTATCTAAAATCTTAGTGAGGTTTTCTTTTGAAAGGCCCTCAATCGTTAAAAAATGTTTTAAATTTCCGTCTTGATTGAGCTGAACCTGGCTCGGTTGATGCAATGCTGCAATATGCATAATGGATTCCTATGGGTCGAATCGCGAAAACGTGCATAGTGTAGCTGAATTCCATCTTTTTCGCAGAAGAACTTTACAGAATAAGACCCTAAATTGACCAGAAAATTTAGGGCCATGCCGATATTACCTTAAAGCACCAATATAATGGTGCGGAACTTGTGCCCGATAAATGTCTTCAGCCGTGATTTCTTTTTCTTCGTTTAACTGAACATTTTCCGCGATTTGTTTTTGAGGAAGCTCTGGTATGGAGTCAGTCAATGAGTTTAATCGTTCAACATAACGTTTTAATTCATCGTCATCTGTTTCCAAAGCCAGCGCTATTACATACTTTGCGTAATCTTTATTTTGGACCACATACAATGCATCTATGACCCTCCCTGTGACCCTACGCATACGCACATATATTTGTGTGGACACTGAAAAAGCTTCCGCATTGGCTACAAAACCATTCCCCATCATATCTTTCATTTATATTCCCCTATGCTTTCAAATCATAAAATTGGTTAAAAACCATTTAATAAATAAGCTTTACTCATAGAGGCTTAGCAAAATACATACCAGTTTATAGGATTTAAGCTTTAAAAATCAGTTTATTGGTTGCCAAGTGATAGGTTGCAATAATTTAAAAACCTTTACACATCAAAATAAGTTAAACTTTGCATCGTTAATATTTATATGTTTTGGTCAATCGAGTTTATGAATACCTCTTTACGTTTAAACCACTATTGGATTACTTGTGCTGATGGTTTAGAAAGCCTCTTACAAGAAGAAATAGAACAGCTTGGCACCAAAGTGACAGAACGTAAAGCTGGACGTTTAATCATTGAAGGAACACTTGAACATGCTTATCGCATTTGCATGTGGTCACGTCTTGCCTCTCGTGTTTTACTTCCAATCCATACTTATGAACTTGAACACACACATGATGCACGTGATGTAGCGGAAGAGCTTTACGAAGGTGCAATGAGCTTTGACTGGTCACTTATTTTTGCACCACAAAGTACCTTTGCTATTCGCTTACATGCAGAGCGTGAAATTAAAGTTAATACCCAATTTGCAACGCTTAGAGCAAAAGACGGTGTAGTCGATTCCTTTATGGAAGCTGTCGGCCGTCGTCCAAGTATTGATACTAAACAACCAGAAATTACGTTATATGTACTTGCTGGCAAGACTGAACATACTTATTGCCTAGATTTATCTGGTGACTCATTACATAAACGTGGCTACCGTCGTTATATGACGGATGCACCGATTAAAGAAAACCTAGCTGCCGCAATTTTACAAAAAGCCAAGCTCAAAGAACGTAATCCAGAGCTTGTATTCGACCCGATGTGTGGTTCAGGTACATTTATCATTGAAGCATTAATGATTTTAACTGACCGCGCACCTGGTCTTGTTCGCCGTTTTGGCTTTAATGGCTGGCATGGTCATGACCGTGAACTTTGGCTTTCACTCAAAGCTGAAGCAGCAGAACGTCATGAAAAAGCGCTTGAGCAACCACTACCTAAGTTCTATGCGTTTGATGCTGACTGGGAAGCTGTAAAAGCAACTCGTGAAAACATTATTGCAGCAGGCTTTGAAAAGCTATTAGGCCAAATTCAAATTGAAGAACGTACTTTAGCTGACTGGCCAGATTTTGCTGCTGAAAAGAAAACAGCTTTTATTGTGACTAACCCTCCATATGGCGAACGTTTAGGTGATAAAGCATCAAACCGCTCTCTTTACTTAGGGTTATCGGCACTTTTACAAAAACATTTCCCAAATCAATATGCAGCCATTATTGCAGCTCAAATTGAACAAGCAGATGTTTTAGCTTTTGAAGCACCTGAAACTTTACGTTTAATGAATGGTAAGTTACCAATTTACATTCGTTTTGGTGCAATCAAACCAGAAAAAGTAACACAGCCATTTTTAGCAACTTGGCAAGCTCAACCTGTTGAAATGGAAGAAGCTCAAGACTTTGCGAACCGTTTGCAAAAAAATATGACTGCCTTGAAAAAATGGGCCACCAAAGAAAATATTTACTGCTTACGTTTATACGATGCCGACTTACCTGACTTTAATGTCGCTGTCGATTTATATGGTGACCGTTTACATGTTCAGGAATATGCCCCACCAAAAACAATCGATCCTGAAAAAGCAAAAAAACGTTTTA
>NZ_JEYB01000109.1:0-5287 GCF_000582255.1 Acinetobacter sp. 1566109
AAAACCGACTGGCAATGTAGGCCAGCAACGAGATAATAATAGTTAAAATGAAAAGCGTCAATTATTAAAAGGGATTTTTATTTAAAATAAATGTGATTTATTTTTATTAAATTTTTTTATTTTAAATATTATTTTGGGAAATGTTTATAATATTTAAAATTTCTAATTAATCTGAAGTTTTATATAAGTGTTTGGTCGGTTGAAATGAATTTGATTGATTGGTTGTAGCTAAGTATTTTGCTTTTATAAGAGGATATCTTTGCCTCAATATTTATAGAAAGATTAAAGGGCCAGAAAAGGTATTTTTTTATAAAATAAAAACGATAAATTCATTTTGTGACTCATTTCACAGTGCTGGCAATTTGTTACAACTATTAAAAGCCAACGCATAATTTTGATTCTACAATTGCTCCGTTTTTTCGAAGACTGATTAGCGGAAGTAGGTTTCAAAATGGCTCATGCTCATCACGTAGCTCATGCACATGTTCACCATATTAAATTGAGAAAAGAAGAAAGTTCTCAGGGTGACTTAAAAACGAAAGTGATGTTAAACAAAGCTTCTGCTGAGACTAAAAAGCATGGCCGAACGACTTCTAAAAGACATAAAGTAGAAGATCAAAACATTGATCTACATAAGTTCTCAAGCAAACTTGAAAGCATGTCAGCAAAGCACAGCAAAGAGAAATGTGCCAAGAATATCCGTATTGCTCTACAAGCAGCAGGTGCAGATGTTTCCAAGCATCCAGTAGCTGCATCTGACTGGGGACATACCTTAGAAAAGAACGGCTATAAGAAAATCAAACCGGCATTTAACCGTCCTCAAGAAGGGGATATCTATATTATTGAACGCACCAGTGGACATACCTACGGACACATTGCTGGCTATACGGGTAATGGTTGGTTCTCAGATTTTCGTCAAAAAACCTATGCGGTATATAAAGAAAAAGACGTGAAATATAGTTACTATCGCCTCGATTCTTAAGGAAGCACGACACATATTGTCGGGCTAATTCATGATGTGTTTTCAAATTTAGGTTCTGCCACAGTAAAGCACTTGAAAAGTAAAGGTGAAAACATCACATTAGGTATTCAATATTAAGCCATGTATGCCAATAGTGAATCAAAACGCTCGTCCCCATATTGAAAAAATTTTAGCTAACCTGACCCAACTTCCAGGCGTTTATAAGATGCTAGGGAAAGAGGGAGAGTTGTTATATGTGGGTAAAGCTAAAAACCTAAAAAATCGGGTATCGAGTTATTTTGTCAAAACTATTGAGCATCCGAAAACTCAGGCTTTAGTTGCACGAATTTATGATATTGAAACGCTCGTTACGCGTTCAGAAACTGAAGCGCTGCTTTTAGAACAAAACTTAATTAAGCAACATCGTCCGCCTTATAACATTATGCTGCGTGACGATAAGTCATACGTTTATATCTTTGTATCGGCAGATAAACCTTATCCGCGAATTGCCAGTGGACGTGGCAAAGGTAAGCACCAAATCGGGAAGTTCTTTGGCCCGTATCCAAGTGCTTATAGTGCCCGAGATACCTTACTGGTTTTACAAAAGCTTTTTAATGTGCGCCAATGTGAAAATACTTACTTCTCACAGCGCAAGCGTCCATGTTTGCAATATCAAATCAAACGTTGCTCGGCCCCATGTGTAGGCTTAGTCTCACCAGAAGATTACAAAGAAGACGTCAATAACAGTATTCGCTTCTTACAAGGTGATACCAAAGAATTAAATCAAGAACTGATTGCGAAAATGGAGCAGGCAGCGGCAGATCTTGAATTTGAAAAAGCTGTTTTTTATCGAGACCGTTTGTCTTTGCTCCGTGAAGTACAAGCACAGCAAGCTGTTTTCAAAGTGAAAGGTGAGGCGGATATTTTAGCCATTGCCTATCAGGCTGGAGTGACATGTGTGCAGATTATGCATGTGCGTAATGGTCGTATGTTAGGCGGCAAAAGTTATTTCCCTGACATGTTGGGCGATGACCTTGGTCAAATGCTAAGTGACTTCATGGCAAACTTTTACTTTCAGGTTGCCGATGAAGTACCAAGCGAACTGATTGTGAATACTGCCTTACCTGACCGTAAAGAGTTGGAAGAAGCTTTAGCACAGCAGTTTGGAAAGAAAGTACAGATTAAGAGCAATGTGCGAGAAACACGTGCCGAATGGTTAGAACTTGCCGAAATGAATGTTCAACATGCGATTAAAGGGCAGTTGAGTAATCATTTAGAACTTAATGAGCGTTTCCACCAACTTGAGCAGGTGGTTGGCCGTCCGATCGATCGTATTGAGTGTTTTGATATTAGCCATACCATGGGTGAAGCGCCTATTGCATCGTGTGTGGTGTTTGACCAAGGCGGTGCACGTAAACGCGATTATCGACAATTTGCCATTCAAGATATTACCGCAGGCGATGATTACGCTGCGATGCGACAAGCTTTAACACGTCGTTATAAAAAGGCAATGTTGCCGGATTTACTTTTAATTGATGGTGGTAAAGGCCAGCTCCATATGGCTATGGAAGTTATGCAAGATCTTGGACTTGATGCTTTTATGATTGGTGTTTCAAAAGGTGAGGGACGTAAACCGGGCCTTGAAACGCTTCATTTTACTGATGGCACAAAAATCCAGTTACCTGAAGATAACAAGGCACTACATTTGATTCAACAGGTACGTGATGAAGCTCATCGCTTTGCCATTACCAAACACCGCGCTAAACGCGACAAACGCCGTAGTACTTCAGTTTTAGAGGCCATTCCGGGCTTAGGACCTAAACGCCGTCGAGATTTATTAACACATTTTGGTGGGATTCAAGGGGTGTTAAAAGCATCGGAAAAAGAATTGACGGTAGTGCCGGGCTTGGGTGAAGTGATGGCAAGAACGATTTATAAAATTTTGCATGAGTAGTCATGTCTTACTTATGTGAGTGACAAAAGCGCTCGTAAATTAATAGCTGAATGATCATTCACATGTTGGTCAAAATGATGAAAGATATTTCTTAATCACGCGCATGATTTAGGGATAGGAATGTCGTTATTACAACTATTTGAAGATGTAAAACAAAATGAATGGATTGATATACCCGCAGGATGGTTACAGGGCCGCACCGTTTTTGGGGGGCTTGTTGCAGGGTTATTAATGCAAAAGGCATGTTCCTATATTCAAGATTCAAATAAAAGGCTGTTAAGTTGTAGTGTTACTTTTGTAGGACCTGTACAACAAGGCGCTGCCCGATTGACTATTGAAGTTTTAAGAGAAGGAAAGTCAGTCACTACGCTTGAAGCGCGGTTATGGCAAGATGATGCAGTACAAACCATTTTGGTTGCAAGTTTTGGCGTGTCTCGTGTGTCGAGTATTGAGGTAAAACAAGAACCCATAGCACCTGCTTATGTACAACCAGAAAATTTAACCGTCATTCCTTTTGCGAAACATATGCCGGAATGCTTTCAGCATTTTGAAGTCTGTTGGGCTGAGGGTAATTATCCGGTAACGGCAAGTGGGCATCCTGACTTTGGTGGTTGGTCAAGGTTCTCACCAGAACAACATGAAAATCGTCAAATGACATTACCTGATTTGATTGTACTTATGGATATTTGGCCGCCGGGTGTATTGCCAATGTTTAAGCAAGTTGCGCCAGCAAGCTCTTTAACATGGCACATTACTTATGTTCATCCAGTTCAGCATCAGTTGTGCGACTGGTTTAAATATAAAGTCACGACTGAATATGCAGCTGAGGGTTATTCCACAGAATATGCATATCTTTGGGATCAAAATGATCATTTAATTGCAATCTTGCGGCAAACTGTTACGGTATTTACCTAAGTAATCTACTTTCTCGATTCACATATTTCGTATAAAGTGGCTGTTACAGATAGATACAATATTGAAGTATGTGTCGTTGTCTGTTAAAAGATGCGTGAAGACTAAATTGGCGGTGTTTATGACCACAGGGCGAATCCTGAATATCCCAAATATCCTAACTTTGGCGCGTATCGCGCTTATTCCTGTATTTTTGGTGATTGCATATTGGCCGCCTGCAATAGGTATTGGTGAGCACGTAGGAAGTATGACGCGTCATATTATCTTGACGGCTATTTTTGTGTTGGCTGCCGTAACTGACTGGTTTGATGGCTACCTAGCACGAACTTTGAACCAGACTTCAGCATTTGGCCGATTCTTAGACCCAGTTGCAGACAAACTTATGGTGGCAGCTGCACTTATTGTTTTAGTGCAGTGGAAACCGACAATTGCGATGGCTTTTGCTGCAATTGTTATTATTTCACGAGAAATTACTGTTTCTGCTTTACGTGAATGGATGGCAGAGCTCGGTGCACGAACCAGTGTAGCAGTGTCAACTGTAGGTAAATATAAGACCGCATTTCAAATGATTGCGATTAGTGTATTTCTACTGAATTGGCAGCCTTTAGAAATGCTGGCTTATGCTTTGTTATATACCGCTGTGATTCTCACTTTATGGTCAATGTTTATTTATTTAAAAGCAGCGTGGCCATATCTAAAACAACCCTAATGTCAGGTTGAATGATTAAGCCTTTCTATAACGAAAGGCTTTTTTTATTTTTGAAGAGTGCAAGAATCGGGTCGTCATAAGACTTTGGCTACTTTAAAGTAAGATTAAGTGCTAAGGAGGTGACAGATGCAAATGCTTTCTTCTCGGCAATTTGCTGTGATTGCCACAATTATTGAATATTTATATGAACATCTAGACCAGCAACCAAGCTTAGAAGATGTCGCTACATATATGGATTTAAGTCCAAGTTATATCCAGCGGCAGTTTCAGGAATGGGTAGGTATTAGCCCTAAAAAGTTTGTGCAATATATGAGCTTGCAGCAGGCAAAATATTATTTAATGCAGCAACGTAGCTTATTAGATACTGCTTTAAATACTGGACTATCGGGTACGGGTCGTTTACATGATTTGTTTATTCAGCTTGAGGGGATGACCCCAGGTGAATATAAGCAGCAAGGTGATGGGGTTGAACTGAATTATTCAGTTGAAACAAGCCCATTTGGTGATTTATTAGTAGTAAGTAGTGATAAAGGGATTTGTTCTGTTCGCTTTGTTGATAGTCGTGAAAATATTGAAGACATCATTAAACAATACTTTCCGAAAGCTCAACTAAGAAATCACTCTCCGATTTGGCATCAGCAAATTGCACAGTGGTTTAGACAAGATTTTTCAGAACACTTACAGCAGAAATTACCGCTTAATCTTGCAGGAACACCATTTCAGCTTCAAGTGTGGGAAGCATTACTTACTA
>NZ_JEYB01000110.1:0-4356 GCF_000582255.1 Acinetobacter sp. 1566109
TTTGGAGCGGGAAACGAGACTCGAACTCGCGACCCCAACCTTGGCAAGAGTCACCGACATAAAATACACTAAATAACACAATTGGTACGTTAATAAACTCTATATATAACAGTTATATAGAGTTTTTATTTTGTGTGACGTAATTTAAGATGGGGTGGGGTACTTTTATTTTTGGTCACTAATTTATTGTGATAATCAACAATAATAACCAACATACATATGCTTAATCTAAAGGTATTTTACTGACTGGTATAATTTTATGATGAGAGGGGTGTTGCCTGAGGCTACGGTTTCTGTTTGGCCTTTTGGCGTAAGACGTACAAATATAAGCTTTCTACTTTTTCACGTGCCCATGGTATGGTACGCAAGAATCGTAATGATGATTTAACACTTGGGTCTATGCAAAAACATCTAGGTGTTTAGTCCCAGATTTTAATGGTGCAATATTCTCAGATAAATGGAAGGAAGCACTATGGGACAAGTTCTACACAGCAGCGCCACAACGACACAGGCAGTGCGTCGAGCAATACAAAATAGTCAAGAGAGCTTAAGAACGCTAGCCAAGCGTTACGGCATCAATCAAAAGACCGTCGCAAAATGGAAGAAACGTACTTCAGTAGATGATCTTACAACCGGCCCAAAGAATTCTCGCTCAAGCGTGTTATCGCCTGAAGATGAGGCGGCAATTGTTGCTTTTCGAAAACGCACTTTGTTGCCGCTAGACGATTGCCTTTATGCATTGCAGCCGAGTATTCCTTATCTGACACGCTCGTCGTTACACCGCTGCTTACAGCGGCATGGTATTTCACGACTGCCTGAGGTACAAGGTGATCGCCCTGTCAGGAAGCGCTTCAAGAGCTACCCCATTGGTTACTTTCATATCGACATCGCTGAGATGCAAACAGCACAGGGTAAGCTTTATCTCTTCGTTGCCATTGATCGCACTTCCAAGTTTGCGTTCACTGAATTGCATACTAAAGCCAGTAAGATGGCAGCCGCGGAGTTCATGCGCAATCTGGTTAAGGCTGTGCCCTATAGAATCCATACGGTGCTAACAGATAACGGCATCCAGTTCACGAACCGCACCTGTGATCGCTACGCCTCTGAGCACATCTTTGATCGGGTTTGTACTGAATGTGGCATTGAACATCGTCTTACCAAGGTTAAGCATCCATGGACCAATGGACAGGTCGAGAGGATGAACCGAACGATTAAAGAAGCTACTGTCAAACGGTTCCATTACGACGATCACACTCAGCTATGCATTCACCTTGCTGATTTTATTGCTGCATACAACTTCGGCCGCAGACTCAAAACACTCAGGAGCCTGACTCCCTACGAATTCATCTGCAAACAGTGGACAGATGAACCTGAACTTTTTAAAATTGATCCGATCCATCAAATGCCGGGACTAAACATATTTAAAAGCAGATTGGCAAGGTTTAGCAGATGTACAACTTGCGACACTAAACTGGGTAGATTGGTTCAATAAAAAGCGTGTACACAGTGCACTGGGTTATGTGTCGCCTTTTGAGTTTGAAGCAATGTACTATGATAAGATTAACCCGTTAGGTCAGGTGGCTTAACTTAAATAAAAAAGTCTCCGACAAAAATAAAAAAGTCTCCGACAAACCCGGTACGGTTCAGCTTTGTAAAAGCTATTTAGTGCAATAAATTGATATTATGCTCAATCCTATTTTGGATCATTTGGATAGTCTCTGTTTGAATTTGTCCAGGTAATAGATCATGAGCGATATTGCTGAATCGGATTGCAACCTTACAAATCGAACTAATAATTTCATCGACTTCTTGGGCAGAAAGTTCCGCTTCCTGAGTACCAAGTTTTACAAGAGCTTGTCGGGGAATATCCAGTGCCTCACCCATGATATCCATTTGATGATATCCACCTGGCCCTTCACAGAAAGTAACATCATAGGCAGGGGAGAGTTTCCATTGCCCATTTTGGGACATCAGAAATGAAAAGTTTTTGCAATGATCATCTCGATTATTGAAGACTACATTGAAAACAGCTCGCTTGAATGCAATTGCTTTTTCGCGAACATCATTGGTGCAAAAGTGTGCAGCGCGAAGAAAGTTACTGTAGTCTAAACTCCCTGGTGATTTAAAATCAGCTCCGGTGAAGGCCGCTAAACTTTGCATAGGGATACGCATGCCATCGTGGCGGTCAAATCTCTTTGATGCAAATGCGGTTAATCCATTCGGAAGAGTAAAATATTGAGTGTCAGGGGTATCAATATGACAATGACGCAAACATTCTGCATAAACAGCTTCAATTGCACAAACTTCAGGATGCTCTTGCTGAGCGGGAAATTTGATCAGCCAAGCTTCATGTTGATGTGAGCTAACTGTTGAGAATTCATTGGTGACAGGATCACGATAGATGAGCGCTTTTGGCCTTGCACCTTGTGGAGATCCACCCATAATTAATAAATGCTGTAAAAATTCTGCACCTTCTCCTTTGAGAACTTCCTGAACTTCTTGAGCGAGTTTAATCAGTGGGATATTTTCAGTTAATGCTAACTCAGTTGCTGAAGGTTCAAAGGATAATGCTCCCATCGCATGTGTATTAATATACGTGAGTCTTTCTAATGGCCCAATCCGTGCAGGATTAAATCCATTTTTTTTAAATAAGCGATCCATAAGAAGCATGCCCCAACCATCGGGCAAGGCATCATATATAGGACCTGGCAATCCCATTTGATGTGCAGGAAAGTTCGTTCTTAATGGGTCACCTTTTAACGGGAGTAGGTAAGAGGAAAGTTCTAAACCTTTACTGATCGCTTCTGCACTGTATTCAAAGGCGATTAATGGCCGACCTGTGATTGCGGTTGAGGAGACCAGTGTACCCCAAAGCCAATATTCACCCCATCCATTGTAGTAAACATTAAGTTTTTTGAGCATGGACTTATTTCCTTTTGATACGTTGGCGAGCCGTATTGCTCTCATAGCGGAGAATGTCATTTACACTGTTTAAATGAGGTTTAAAGAGTTCCTCTAAATCTTTTAATCGGCCTAATACCATGGCAACACGTACTAAATTTTCAAATGAAACATTTCGACCAGCTTCCAGATTAGATACTGTATTCACACTAACACCAGCACGTGTAGCGACGTCTGCCTGAGTCATTTCCAGATAAAGTCGTTCTTTGCGAAGCCTTTCACATAATGAAGTAACAACCTCTTCAGGTTTTTTGAATTTTAAATCCATAATATTGTATCTTATGTCTATATATACGTATTAAACCACAAAATAATGGAGTTATTAACTGTGCTAGTTGATCGGTAATGAGGTGCTTAATGGGCTGATTAGATCCTATTAGATTAAAGAAGTCTAATTAGATATT
This sequence comes from Acinetobacter sp. 1566109, assembly GCF_000582255.1. NCBI lineage: Bacteria > Pseudomonadati > Pseudomonadota > Gammaproteobacteria > Moraxellales > Moraxellaceae > Acinetobacter > Acinetobacter sp. 1566109. Next base: position 3,366 of record NZ_JEYB01000110.1, read on the forward strand.
TAAAATCTAAAGGAATCTAATACGTAAGCGTCCGCTGAACCCCATAGCTATTTTTTAATTCGGTTCAGGTTTCCAGCGGTGTGTTAGTAATTCTTCTATTTGGGTCATTTATGTGTCGGCGGCCTTTTCAGCACATCATTTAAATAGGCATACGGATCTAGGCCATTCAGCTTTGCTGACTGTATTATTGACGGAATTAGGTCAGACATATACATCTTGAAAAGAAGAGGGGATTCTTATACCTCGCATTTGAATTATTGGAGAGGACTATCACTTTCAAATTTTTCTGTAATACTTTGCTTATCTTAAAGTTTAGTCTGAAGGCCTTCCACCAATTGTAAAACAGAGGCCAATCCCTGAGGGTTCTGAATCTGTTCTATTGGAATACAACTCAACAATTTATTGGGTGACATTCATAAAATGTTGCATCCATTTAGCCTCTCCACCTGTTAGAGCATCTAATGATATCGCAATACGAATTAAAATAATTGCGAGTTCTCCCTGACTTGAATCGGGATCTAACTCAAGCGAATTTAAAGTTTCGGTGGTGTATCAAAAAGTATGCTAAAAAAAAGCAGGTTGAATTTTGATAAAATAGAGAAATGCAAATAACTCTAGAAATCAAATGTCCAACCTGCCTCAGTGACAGTATAAAGAAAAATGGCATCAAAGTAGATGGGAAACAAAACTACCAATGCAAAGACTGCAAACGTCAGTTTATTGGTGACCATGCTCTGAGCTATCTAGGATGTAATTCTGGCATTACTCGTAAAATATTACAGTTAATGGTCAGAGGCAGCGGTATACGAGATATCGCTGAAGTTGAGCGCATTAGTATCGGTAAAGTCTTACGGACTTTAACTGAATCGGCCTATCAAATTCAGCCTAAACAAAGTCATTATGAATCTCTCGAAGTAGATGAATTCTGGACTTTTGTTGGAAATAAAAATAATAAACAATGGCTTATTTACGCCTACCATCGAGAAACAGG
>NZ_JEYB01000111.1:0-3977 GCF_000582255.1 Acinetobacter sp. 1566109
ATTCATTTTGTAAGTCACGTAATGTTAAATCCAATCCTAAAGTCACTGCACCAATAGCTTGTAGTACTTTTTGCGGATCGGTTTCTCCTTTTAGTGGCTGATCAATACGTAAAACAAACTCACATTCGAAATGACAGCTACCCCAAGCAGGATTCCATGAAATACCGTCATCCAAACCAATCAAACTACTTGGAGGCTTGATAAACAATACTGGTCGTCCCGGCATTGCATTGTTCAGCTCTTTTACATGATCAGCATAACTTCTGCCCACACAAACGATTTTTGAAGGACGTGTTTTCATGAGGCTTCCTTTATTGTTGCGGCTAATAATTCCAATAACTTACTTCTTGAATGTATTTTCAAATATAGTTTGATCTGAAGCTTGAGCAAAGGCACGTTTCGGTACAATAATGACCGTTTTATTTTTTAACTCAAGCATATAAGTTAGTTTACCTTTGGCAAAAGTCTGTACATCACCATACTGTACAACTTGTTTACGGCCAGCGGCATAAAGCTCAAAGTAATCTTGGTATAAATCGATCCCCTGCTCGCTCTTACCAAATTGATAACGAACAAATTGACGTTTAAACATCATAGGTAAAAGCCAATAGCGCATTAAACCTTGCATAATCAGGAAAAAAATACCCAAAGCAACATAGTAGCGACCAACGCCTGATAAGCCTAAATAAAAACCCCAAATAACAATTGCAATACTAATAACAGGGGTTAAAAAACGTGTGAATTGTTTCTTTCCGAATGTCACCAAGCCAAACCCATCTTGAGACTCTTCTAAATTTAAATAATAACGTAAAGATAAAGCGCTTTTTTGCTCGGTCATCACTATGTATCAATATTGAATAAATCGAAACTATTAGAGCATATTCATCTACGCTTTAAAATGAATCAAAAGTGATTTTTTATTTTTGCTCGAACTATAAAGCCTTCACTCATACAAGCTGCTTACTCGTTTCATATATAGAACGTAGATTCATATTTTTAAGGCTTATTCCATATCTTTAAATTTATAAAATACTTCTATTGTCTCTTTAGTGGAATACGTCATGTCTTTCTTTGCAAAACTATTTGGCTTAAATCAAAAAACGACAGCTCAAGAAGATGTGGCTTTAAAAGCCGCTCAAGAGCTAGAATCTTCAAATGAAACTTCTTTTATAGAACTCATTAAGAACCGCCGCTCTATTTATGCAATTGGAAATAACTTAAATCAATCAAATGATGAAATTGAAAAGTTAATTCAAGAAGCAATCAGACACAGCCCTTCTGCTTTTAACTCTCAATCATCTCGCGCTGTCATTTTATTTGGACAATCACATCATAAATTCTGGAATACAGTTCTTGAAGTTTTAAAAAGTATTGTTCCAGCTGAAGCTGTATCTGGAACAGAACAAAAAATTCAAAGTTTTGCTGCTGGTGCAGGCACAGTTTTGTTTTATGAAGATCAGAACGTGGTTAAAGGTTTACAAGAACAGTTTGCAGCTTATGCTGATAATTTCCCGATCTGGTCAGAGCATTCAACAGCAATCGCACAATTTGCGGTCTGGAACATTTTAACCGAACAAGGTATTGGCGCTTCATTGCAACACTACAACCCAATTATTGATGAAAAAATTAATGTTTTATTTAATATTCCATCTGAATGGAAGCTAAGAGCTCAGTTAGTTTTTGGTTCTATTGAAGCTAAAGCTGGTGAAAAAACCTTTATTGATGATGAAAGTCGTTTTAAAACATTCGGATAATAGTTTTTTTGAATTTAGAACTTTTTAAAGCTGGTCGCCATGTGCACCAGCTTTTTTATTAGAATCCATATAAAATAGGCACAAAAAAACCGCTATATAGCGGTTAATTCTTCAAGTGGTGCGCTCAGAGAGATTCGAACTCCCGACCCCTTAGTTCGTAGCCAAGTGCTCTATCCAGCTGAGCTATGAGCGCGTACTTGATGGAGGGCATTATACGCAGTTTTTTCATTTTAGAAAGACCTTTTTCATCTTTTTGTCATCAAGCGTCTAGTTCTTAGCCATAATAAAATACCTCAGCAACATAGCTGTCCAAAAAAGGATTGTTTGCCCATAAAATGTATTTGAAATATTTTTTTGCAATTAAAGTTTTCTGTCTTCATCTATCCAATTTGGGCATTTTGGCCAAATTGACAGAAATAAAAGCCTAGCTTTTTAGTCAGGATTATATAAATAATATATTTCTACTTATGCAAAAGTATTTTTATAAATAAAATTATTTAGCATTAATAATTATAAAAAATAATAATAAAATGAGAGAAACATACATTCATCTTCAAACTATATATTATAAAAAAAATTATTATTTTTATGTCTAAATCAGAATGAATAACTAATTGTCAAAATATTATAAGTATCAAATTATTTGAGTAGAAATATGCATTGACACTTTTTGAGATCTACCCAATACTAAATTTTAATTATTGAGAAACATATCTCAATAATTGCCTAACGCAATAAATAAATACTTACTTAAAAATACATAAATATACAGGAAATAGACCATCATGTTCTTACTGAAAAATCTCGTATCTTCGATAACAAAAGTTACTCAGGACCTGGGTAATGTTGTATCGGTGAATCCTGTTGTAAACACAGGTTCTCCTGTTAATGTAAACGTTTCCGACATAAATATTGCTAATGGAAATGTTTCAACATCAGGCTTACTCTCTAATGTACTTTCAACTGTAACCAATACAGTCTCGCATGCTACAACAGGATTAGTTTCTGATGTAGTGGGTACCGTAACTGGTACTACAGGCTCAACAAATCCATTAGGAACCATAACCAATGTGGTAGGTGGTTTAACTGGTGGCGTGACTGGCGGTAGCCCTGTTGGTGGATTAACCAACGTTATTGGTGGTGTAACTGGCGCTATTGGCGGTGTAACTGGTGGTGCTACTGGTAGCAATCCTGTTGGTACCGTGACCGATATTATTGGTGGTGTCACTGGTGGTGTAGTCGGAGGTGGAACTTCTCCACTGGCACCAGTTGTTAACGTCGTACAAAGCGGTATTGACGTGCTACAAGGTGTCGAAAGTCTAAAAACCAGCATTATTGATACAGGCATTAATACTGTTGCGGACACTGTAGTTGGCGTACTTCCTCAAACTGAACATCCTGTTACTGATATTGCTCACCTCGGTACATTAACTTTTGAAACTTCTCGCGATACTGTAAATGGTGCTTTAGAAACAGTTTCTCATTTAGTAGGTGGTGACATCCAAGGAGCTACCCAATCTGCAACAGGTATTCTTGGAACACTTGTTCATAACGGTTCAACTGCAACTGGTATTTTAACTGACATTCTTGGTGGTGTGACAGGTGCTATTGGCGGTGTAACTGGTGGCGCTACTGGTGGCAACCCGCTTGGTACTGTAACTGACATTATTGGTGGGGTAACTGGCGCTATCGGTGGTGTAACTGGTGGCACTACTGGTGGTAACCCGCTTGGTACTGTAACTGACATTATTGGTGGGGTAACTGGCGCTATCGGTGGTGTAACTGGTGGCACTACTGGTGGTAACCCGCTTGGTACTGTAACTGACATTATTGGTGGGGTAACTGGCGCTATCGGTGGTGTAACTGGTGGCACTACTGGTGGTAACCCGCTTGGTACTGTAACTGACATTATTGGTGGGGTAACTGGTGCTATTGGCGGTGTAACTGGTGGTGCTACTGGCGGTAACCCGCTTGGTACTGTGACTGACATTATCGGTGGGGTAACTGGTGCTATCGGCGGTGTTACTGGTGGTACTACTGGCGGTAACCCGCTTGGTACTGTAACTGACATTATCGGTGGTGTGACGGGCGGGATTATTGGTGGTGGTGCATCTCCTATTTCCCCGGTTGTTGATGCCGTTCAAAGTGGTATTGATGTTCTTCAAGGTGTGGAAAGTTTAAAAACTAGCATTATTAATACAGGCATTAATACTGTTGCGGACA
>NZ_JEYB01000112.1:0-3975 GCF_000582255.1 Acinetobacter sp. 1566109
CCCTAATTGAGCCAAATTTAAGGCGTAACTTGGGTAAGTGGTCGACCTAATTCCGTAAATCTGTTAAGGACTGCTACACGTGCATGGATCTCATTCACTTGGCTATCAAAACTCCTTGCACTGAGTTTATCTCCTAATAATTTGATGCAATGCATCTTAGTTTCAACCAAACTTCGACGATGATAGCCTGACCATTTTTTCCATAGTGTCCTGCCTAAACGTTTAATTGTTCTAAGTAATTCATTTCGCTCTAGCGAGCTACTCTTTGTATCTTTCCATTGTTTCGCATTTTTTCTAGGTGGAATCACCGCATGCCCTTGCCGATCTGCAATGACCTGACGGCATTGCTTGGTGTCATAAGCTCCATTGGTATAAACAGAGTTAATCTGCTCATCTTGTGGAATCTGATTAAGTAAATCACCAAGCACCTGTGAATCACTGACATTATTGGTTGTAAGCTGAAATGCTCGTATTTGCAGGGTTTTGGCATCTATACCAATATGTAGTTTACGCCATTGGCGACGATATTCAGGTCCATGTTTCTTGCGCTTCCATTCACCCTCACCTACAAACTCCATGCCTGTAGAGCCCATGAGTAGATGCAGCCCATCTCTACTTTTTTGGTAGCTGATTACAATATCAATATGCTTTTGTCTTCTACAAAGCGTAGTGTAATCTGGAGCTATCCAATTTAATCCGCAAAGTTTAATCAGACTTTGCACAAAGCCAGTAACCATACGTAAAGACAGACGAAATAAGGATTTAATCATTAAGCAGCATTGGATGGCTGCGTCGGAGTAGGTTTGATTTCGCCCTTGTTTGCCTTTTGATGGCGCATACCATTGCGTAACAGGATCAAACCAAATGGCAATATTTCCGCGACTCATGAGTGCTCGGTTATATGCGGGCCAATTGGTTGTGCGGTAGATTTTAGGTGCGGGCTTATTCATTTGAAAATTATATTGTGGAATAAGCCTTTAGAAATAGGTTTGTGCAACAAAGCCCTTAGTTGAAAAAAATTTTAGATTTCATGCTCACACACCACCTAAAAAAATATCTGATTGATTTTACAGGTTTTTAATTTAAGGTTTTATTCTACCCACTCGCAATATCAATGTTTAGTATCACGACTCACTAACTCATTAACTAAATATGGAGCAGTACGGCTATCTTGATTTTCTGTTATTTGTTTTGGTGTTCCTGCCACAACAATATTCCCACCAGCATTTCCAGCACCTGGTCCCACATCAATCACCCAATCTGCTTGTGCAACGGCACGCATATCATGCTCAATCATAACCACGGTATTACCCGCATCGACTAATCGCTGCAATTGAACTAACAATCGATCTACATCTGATGGATGCAAACCTGTAGTTGGCTCATCAAGTATATACAGTGTATTTCCACGCTGATTGCGTTGCAGCTCGGTCGCCAATTTAATACGTTGCGCTTCTCCACCAGATAGTTCAGTCGCTGGTTGCCCTAAACGTAAATAACCAAGGCCAATTTCCTTTAATAATTGTAGTGAACGAGCAATCGAGACCTCTCCATCAAAAAAATCACGTGCTTCATTGACGGTCATTCCTAATATTTCAGCAATATTACGTCCATTCCAGCGAATTTTCAGAGTGTCATCATTATATCGAGCACCATGACATGTCGTACAAGGGGCATATACACTTGGCATAAACAATAATTCTACACTGACAAAGCCTTCACCTTCACAAGTTTCACATCGCCCTTTAGCCACATTAAACGAAAAACGTCCAGCATCATAATGAGCTTGGCGAGCTTCAGGAGTCCCAGCAAATAACTTTCTAACATGATCAAATAAACCCGTATAAGTTGCCAGATTAGAACGTGGAGTACGGCCAATTGGTTTTTGATCAACCTGTACCAGACGCTGTATAGCCTCCACATCACCAGCCAGAGAACCCTGTGTAACCTCGGTAACCAACATTCCTTCATTTAAAGGATTATTTTCATTATTGTTTTCAGTTTCAGATTCATTGCCTAAATATGAAAGTACTAACTCGGGTAAAGCTTGAGAAACGAGACTAGATTTACCTGAACCTGAAATACCTGTAACTGCTGTAAGTACACCAAGAGGTATACGAGCATCAATATTATGCAGGTTATGTCGGTAAATATTGTTAAGTTCAAGCCAACCAGAGGGTGTACGTCCATAACTTTGAGTAACTGGGATTTTATTAAATAAATAACTTGCAGTACGTGAAGCTGAAATCTCACTTAAACCCTGAGGTACTCCACTATATAAAATATTACCACCTTGCTCTCCTGCATCTGGTCCAACATCCACTAACCATTGAGCACGACGCATGAGCTCTAAATCATGCTCTACAACAAATACGGAGTTTCCAGCGTCTCTTAATTTATCGAGAGAATCATATAATGACTGACTATCTGAAGGATGTAATCCAGCAGACGGTTCATCCAGTACATAAACTACACCAAATAGCATAGAACTTAATTGTGTTGCTAAACGCAAACGTTGTAACTCTCCCGCTGAAAGAGTCGGTGTGGCTCTATCTAATGTTAGATAACTAAGACCTAACTGGCGTAATTGATTTAAACGCCCCACCACACCATTTGCTAAACGCTGCGCAGCAATTTTCTTTTCATCTGAAAGTGCTGACGTACGTCTTACATCTGGAGATACAGAATGCACTGCTCTACCTGTTGTTGCTCGTTCAGATCTATCAAGTTGGGTTACTTTATTATTAGTCTTTTCTCCAGCATCATGAGCGTCGAAATTGCCTAGAACAATGGGCTCAAGCAGGCAAGTTAACTTATCCAAAGAAAGTTGCATAAACTCACCAATATCTACTCCAGCAAAGGTAATAGATAAGGCTTCTGGTTTAAGGCGTTTACCATGACAGGAAGGGCATATTTTTCCTTCCATAAAACGTGAAACACGTTTTTTCATCAACGTACTTTGGGTATTAGCAAAAGTATGAAGGACATAGCGACGAGCACCAGTGAAAGTGCCCATATAGCTGGGTTCTAGTTTACGTTTAAGTGCAGATTGAGTCTCAGCGGGGCTTAAACCAGCATAGACAGGAACTGTTGGGGTTTCTTCAGTAAATAAAATCCAGTCTCTATCCGATTGCGGTAAATCTTTCCATGGTCGATCAACATCATACCCTAGGGTTACTAGGATATCGCGTAAGTTTTGCCCGTGCCAAGCAGGTGGCCATGATGCGATAGCTCTCTCACGAATACTGAGTGTTGGGTCAGGAACCATTGTCGATTCTGTAACTTCATAAATGTGACCTAAACCATGACAGGTAGGACAAGCACCTTGAGGAGTGTTCGGTGAAAAGTCCTCGGCATATAACATTGGCTGATCGGCAGGATATGCACCAGCACGCGAATAAATCATTCGCACGAGACTTGATAAAGTTGTTACACTTCCAACAGAAGAACGGGTATTACTTGCACCACGTTGTTGTTGCAATGCTACTGCTGGTGGTAGACCATCAATAGCATCAACATCTGGTACTCCGGCCTGATCTATTAAGCGTCTTGCATAAGGTGCAACAGATTCGAAATATCTTCTTTGTGCTTCAGCAAAAATAGTTCCAAAAGCAAGTGATGATTTTCCTGAACCCGATACACCTGAGAAAACAACAAGTGCATTTCTTGGGATAGAAACATCTACATCCTTAAGGTTATGCTCACGTGCACCTCGAACTTCAATACAATTATTAGATAAAGTAATGTTATTGTGTTCACCAAAAGAATGTATTTTCATGTTTCTAGGAGCCTGTAAATTATTTTGTGTTAGTCCCATTTTTTATAAATGATCTTTTAATCGATCATCGAACTGAATCGTAAACCAATTCATTGCTAAACGCCAATTTTGAATTGGCATGGTCCATTTTTTAGCAGCATTTGAAGTTGCTAAATAAATGACCTTTTTCACTGAATCATCAGAAGAGAAGGAGAATG
>NZ_JEYB01000113.1:0-3617 GCF_000582255.1 Acinetobacter sp. 1566109
AAAATCTTTCGAGGTATGTGTTATGGATTTAGATTTTTCTTTAAAAGAAAAGATAATATGAGTGACTTTACGCCCTGTTTTTTTCTGCTCATAAGTGACTTTTAAAGGGCTATATTCATTGATTTGGTCTATAGCAGTGTCAATTACTCGTTTCTTGAAATCAGCGAATAATGGGTACTTTTTACCGAGTTCTAACATTGTCCGTAAACTCTCAACAGAAATTTCACGCTTACCTATTTGCCGATATTGAACCAGTAGCTCATAAATACGAATACCGTATCCACTATTGATCCCAGCAATGTCTGATAAGGCATATTTGGTGAATTCTCTACTTAGATTGGAAATGAATGGCAGAATGGGTTTTGAAAAACGGATTCCAATGACACTTTGACTATCTAAAAATTGGATTTCTTGCACCCATCTCATTTTTATAGATTTATCATCAATACTGAGGTTAATAGACCTCTCATAGAGTCTATTAATACCTTCCTTTAAATCTCTGTATGCAGTTTTCTCATGTACGCCCAATTGTTTTAATTCATCGACGCTAACAGGGTATAACTCATCATCTGTAATAGGCTGATTTTTGGGAATCCGTGAAATGGCAGCTAAGACAATTCGTTGCTCTACGGCACTTAATTGATACGATGCTTCTATTACTTGATTTGATTTTACAACGTGATTTTTATTCAAAACAAAACCATTGATTTTTCTAATATATGACAAATATATACTTGTCATAGTTAGTAGTCAATCCGTCATAGTTAAGTAGTCAATCCGTCATAGTTAGTAGTCAATCCGTCATAGTTAGTAGTCAATCCGTCATATTTAAACGTTGAAACCTTTGCTATATAAGGCACAGAGACGACTGAAAAGATTTAAAAGATTTAAAATATATTAAAAAGGAAAGAATGAAAAATTGCCCTATGTTTTCGCTACGCTCAAACTCTATTGAACTTCGCTTACGCTCAGTTCGAAGGGGCAATTTTTGGGTTAATCTCGTGATAACTTCAAAAAAGCAAAAGCAACTCGGAATTCGCTTCGCTCATAAGTTTTTTATACTCGCTTCGCTCGACCTAGATGCAAATTAAATCTGTTCGCACCCTCCGGGATGCTCTGTATCTCAGTCTCAGCAGCAAAGGGGAGTTTGTAATCAGGGAAAAAGCATGGCGAAAATTTTAATTGGGTCTGTTCGCTCGTAGACACTCGCTCTGTAAGGCCTGAATAAAGCCAGATAATTTTAAAAACCAGGACCACCGTAATCATAATCATCAGATTTTGGCTTTGGCTGTTCGGGTTGAGGGGGCTTATTTTGCATGGGTAATGGATAATTTGGCTGGGAATGGACTTCAAACTCAAAGCGTGGCGTTGAGTTATGTTCTGAATCTCTCAATTTTCGATTCATGTTATTCAGGTTCCAGCCTTCTTGGTGCAGTATAGGCTCTTGAATTTTGATAATTTCACTAAAATCTTTTTCCAGTTTTTCCTTATTTTTCGCATTTTTGATTAAGTAATTCAGGTAATACATCACTTCCAATGATGAAAATGGATGGTTTTCAGCACTATAAAAATATTCATGTTGTTGATCTAATTGCTTTTGGCGTTCTTCGAGTTCTCGTTCTTGCTGGTTGTGTTCTCGGATTTTTTGGATTTGAGCGAGATATTCCGCTGTCGCATTTTGTTGGCCAACGCCTAGTTTTGGCTCTGGAAGGTATAGCGTGCTGTGGATCTCGTTATATTTTTCATAGCTGTCTGCTGAAACCTGATTTTTGATGGTGATGTCTTGGCCATCCAGTGTGTAGGTGACGGTCGGGCAGTGCTGTGCAAGGGCATCATTCAAATGATTTTCCCATTGTTTTCGGATATAGATCAAAAAAGTGGAATAGTTTTCATGGCCATCTTGAAGTTGGATTTTTTTAGCACCGCCTTTGGCTGGATCTTGAGGGTTATAGCGTTTGAAGTACTGTTCTGCGCTGCGTTCAATGCCGTCATCCGCTTTTAGCGAGAACATCAGGTGACAATGAGGCTGATCTTCGCCACTGATGCGTGATTTTACGTTGTGTATGGCGTATGAGTGAGGATATTGCTGTGGGACTATGTGTTTGTCTAAAAACGTCTCTATGAGCGTTTTACGCTGTTCTGGCGTGAACTCGTTGGGGAGGGCAATTTCATACTCCATGTAGGCCTTGGCATTGGCTCGTTCATGACTATCGGCTGCCTGCCAAAACTCAATCGGATCTTTGACAAAGGCGGGCATGCAACGTCCAGGTTCAATATGTTCTATGGTTTCATTGCTTGTTTTTCGAATGCCTTCATATTGCATCAGCCGGGAAATATAGAGGTAGTGGCCGGTCGCATAGCCTTTATTTTTGCTTTTTACACTGAAATGGTAGCTGGCCATGTTCACCTCTGGTGGCTTGGGGACCGGTTTTTATGCAGTGAAACGGAATGAAAACCGTCCGGATTTTGAAATGCCTGAATGGCTGAGAAATCCGGTTAAAGGGGGTCAAGGGGGAATCGCCCCATTGCGTACTAGTTTCTTCGATTAGAAGAAACTGTCAAGTGCGAATTATTTAAATTAAAAATAAAATTTCTTTTCAAGAAATTTTATTTTTAATTTAAATAATTATTTTCAGACTGCCCGATTTAAATATGGTAAAACCATATTTAAATCGGTAGCAGTTCTGAAAATTAGGCGGCAGATGATATGACCCAAGAAAAAGCAAAAAAGCGTGGTAGACCAGCTCAACTTTTACAAATGGCAGAGTTACACGCTTTCGTTGAGTTCCTGTTAGAAAAAGATCCTCGCTCTGAACTGCAAAATCAGGTTATTGCTGCACTACAAGCTGAAGACTTTAATTTTGAAATGTTGTCAGAAGCTCAGCAGATTCTGGTGAAAGAAGCGTTAAAACCGTACCGTGAGCATTTGAAACTTCAGTTGTTGTTTGATGAGTTGGTGATAACTCCAGGAAGGACTGAGTATGAAGAAAAATTCCTGGAGCTGTACCAAGATTATAAAAAAGATGATCTAGATCCGGCTGAAATGAATATCCTGAAAACGATGTGTACGCGTTATCTGAATTTTAAAGCGCAAAAGCTTGAATACAGTGACTTGGAGCTGTATTTGAGTCAGATCCAGAAAAAGTATGCCGGGAAAAAGCGAAAGGCTGAAAATCAACGTAAGTTTGAAGTGGGTGGTGGGGTTTTAAGTCTTTATAAAGTAAAAGATGATGAAAATTTAGACAGTAAAAAGTTTCTAAAAAGAATCGAAATTGACCGTTTTCTTGCCGGGAAATTTCGTCAATCTCAACTTTATAAAAAGGTTTGGGCACTAGAGCGACCAAATACAGAAAAGTATCAGCTACTTTTTGAGGTTCTCCATCAGCTGTCTGGATATAGCCTAAAAGGGCAGACTTTAACGCTTCTCGATTTAGTGATTATAAATGCTCAAAAAAAGATAAAAAGTAGGTCTGAAAAAGAATGAATTTTTTGACTGTCCGCTTTTTAGCTGACTTTTCTATTTTGGCAATTGTAAATTTATGCGAAATTTATTATTTTAAAAATAAGGTCGCCTACCGTACTTACGCATGAGTAGAAAAGGGATAAAAAACCATAGG
>NZ_JEYB01000114.1:0-3579 GCF_000582255.1 Acinetobacter sp. 1566109
AGCTATGCTTACTGGAGTCTATATAAATAATGTTGCTACTTATAGTGTACCAACACAATTAGATGGTTTAAAGCAGATAAATTTTATATTTGGGGCAAATGGGTCTGGAAAAACTACAATTGTAGAATTATAGATCAACCATTAGGCTACACACATTGTTTACTTCAATGGCTTGGTGAAGAACCAATAAAAACTCTAGTCTATAATAAAGATTTTATTGATCGTAATTTCAATCAAGAAAATACCGTTAAAGGAGTTTTTACTCTAGGTGACGATCAAGTTGAGGCAGAAGGTCAAATTGCTTTATTGCGTCCACAAATGAGGGTGAATGGAAGCGTAAAAAACATCAGCCTGAATATCGTCGTCAATGGCGTAAATTACATATGGGTATAGATGCTAAAACCTTACAAATACGCGCTGTTCAGCTCACAACCAACAATGTGAGTGATTCACAGGTACTTGGTGATTTACTCGATCAGATTCCACAAGATGAGAGAGTTGACTCCGTCTATACCGATGGAGCTTATGATACCAAACAGTGCCGACAGGTCATTGCGAATCGGCAAGCACATGCAGTGATTCCACCAAGAAAAAATGCGAAGCCATGGAAAGATAAAAAGATGAGCTCGCTAGAACGCAATGAGTTGCTTCGAACAGTTAAACGTTTAGGAAGAACTATTTGGAAGAAATGGTCAGGCTATCATCGGCGAAGTTTGGTTGAAACCAAGATGCATTGCATCAAATTATTGGGGGATAAACTCAGTGCGAGAAATTTTCAAAGCCAAGTCAATGAGATTCATGCACGTATGGCAGTATTAAATAAATTTATGGACTTAGGCAGACCACATACCCGAGTTGTCACTTAAATTTGAGTAGATATGAGAAGTCTTAACTTTTAAATCTTTGTGCAACAAAGCCTTAACAAACTAGAATTTATTCTTCTATTTGAAAGGATTCTTAAAATACTCTTTTAATATGGAAATAATTAATAGTGTACTGATTAAACCTAGAAATACTATAAGAACCCACAACATACAATCCAAAGAATATTAAACATTACTGATACAAAAATAATAATATTTTTTTGTCTATTAAGTAACTGAAATTTAGTTTTCTTTACAAGTTAAGTGTTTTATTAAGTTATAATTAAAAGTAAATTTTTCTCAACTAGTATAAAGTTTAAGAGTATAGGTTATTGAATTGTTTCTTATGCAAAAAAAAGTCAAGAATCTTTATTTAAGAAAAGGTGAACACTCATTTGTTCTGCAATCACAGTTCATTTTTAAAGCTAAGCAGCAAAAATGGACTAGTGAAGATATCCAAAAAATTATAGAAAAGACCTTATATCAAGATAAATATAGGGTATATGCAATTTTGAGAGAGTATTCTAGCCAGAATTACGGGTAAATTTGACTTGAAAAAGAGAAGGACTAAAGTCTTTTAGAAGGATATATCTTGGATCCTGAATAAGATTTTTACTATTAAAGGAGTAAAGTTTAGCCTCGATATAAGTTTAATCTATTATTTTTACAATAATATTCCATATATCAATACCTAATTTAACTTTAGTTCCTATCGCCAACCCTGTATGGTGCCCGTTCAGAAACACTCTATCGAGGCTAATATGTATAGTTTTTCTGTAAAAGATTTAGATCAATTAATTGAAACGAATCTCAAAGATGGGAATAAATACAGTAAATTATTGATTGGATATAAATTATTTTCTGATTTGATGAATGATCCTATATTTTATACAGAAGTGTCTAATTCAGCTCTGAGCGCTACGAAAAGAAAATATAAGCAACTAAAAATTAAAATCACCACACATCAATATTAGCTTCATTTGGAATAAATCAATAAAACGAAAGTTCTCAGCTCTCTCTTCGTATATGAGAAAGTCACAATTTATGGCCTTTCTCATATCTATTTAGCATAAAATCTCCTATGCGAATCTGGAAAGATTAAGTTATTTCGTAATATTTTATCCAATAAGCATTGTCGAAAATATCAGTGTAATAGCTTGACTTCTTACAATGTGAAAAATAGTCACAGCATAAATCTCTAATAATTTCAATTTCCTCTAGGCTATCAGCAGCATTGACTAAAAATATAAACTTGTCCAAGTTAACAAGTAATTTACTACTATTTTTCAAAGGTTTATTATTAGACATTGAATCCTATGTGTTTTCCTGTTGGAAGCTCTACATCAATACGAAGTTTTCCGCCCATTGCTTCGACATACTTTTTCATCGTTGAAATTTTAAGATCATGACCACGATTTTCGATTGCTGACAATGAAGGCTGTTTGATTCCAAGGGTTGCAGCCAGTTCTTTTTGAGAAATCTCTAACTCTTCACGAATAAGGTGAAGCTGAGTTTCCAACAATAATTCATCCGCCATTTGTTGAATACGAGCTTGACTCTCTGGAGAGCGATTAGCCAATAATTCTTGTAGGGTCTTAGCCATTAGATTGATCTCCTAAAGTTGAAAGATGAATTTCGTATTGCTGATCGGCAATATCTAACATCTCTTTATAAAAACGCTTTTTACCGCCTTTATCACCGATACACAGCACAATAGCTTGTCGTAAAGGATCAAACGCGAAAAAGGCTCTCAGTGGTTTACCTCGATGCTGAACACGTAGCTCTTTCATATTGGTAAATTTGGAGTCATAGACGGTATCTACTAAAGGACGACCTAAACTTGGTCCCTGTTGCTGTAGAACGACCAACGCTGCGAGTACTTTCTCTTGTGTAGATTGATCTTGCTGTGCAAGCCATTCGTTAAACAGATCCGTTGTAATGACTGTCCACATATTACAACAATAATATAGATTACAATCTATATTTTATGCTTAATTGAATTATTATTCAAATGACAATAAAAAATCCCGACGTCATGTCGGGATTTTTCGGTGTGGAGCGCATAGGTAGGGCTGACTACCTAATGGTCATGGTGTCTGACTGATTATTCTTGTTTTAAGTCATTGAACATCCTGTTCATATAGATCGATCATAGGGACTTCACTGGTGCTTGGATACAAACAATTTCGTAAAATGCTGTAAGCCAAAGCGTACAAAAAATCATCAAAATTATCCCAAAGCTTATCCGCAAGAAATGGGGATAAATTCAGAAATGGAAGCCTTAAGGAATCGGAAGGAAATTACGATTTGATCGTTTTTTAACCAATTTTATTGGCGAAATATATAAAAACTGCTCATAAAAAAGCCGACTTGTTCCCAAGTCGGCTTTTCGACATCGTCGAGCAAATTATTTATAGCATAAGTTTTTGATTTTTATATGTTTCAATTTGTTCATTTCGTATAATGCCCATTATGTTAATTGTAGGAAAACTTAATTTTATTACCTTATTGAGACATATCTTTGATTTGACGTTTATGTCTATACATTTGCTTATCTGCTTCAACTACTGTTTGTTGTAAATCCGTCCCTGGTTGACGTGCTGCAACACCAATAGCAGCATTAATTCCAGCCTGTTTTAAGGATTCTGAAATTCGATTTGCTAGTTTTTGAGTATTTTCTAAGTTAGTTTCAATATTTAAAATACCAAACTCATCT
>NZ_JEYB01000115.1:0-3558 GCF_000582255.1 Acinetobacter sp. 1566109
TACGGTCATTCGTTATGCCTTGTGATGTACCCACTCCCGCATTCTGACCAATTGAAATACCAGCTGTTGTATTTGCAAAAGCACCTTGACCCAATGCAACAGCACCATCACGGCCCGCACTAGATGCTCCGCCGGCAGCCAGTGCACCGCTTGCAGCTGCTTGAGCTCCAGCACCAATCGAAATTGCCTGCTCTCCTGAAGCATTACCATTTCGACCTATTGCAATCGCATCCTTTGCAACAGCTTTAGATGAGTCACCAAGAGCAACACTAGATTCACCGGCTGCCAAATTAGAAGTGCCCAAAGCTATACTATTCTTTCCAAGAGAAAGATTCGCACCGCTGCTTAACGATGCCACGAAGCTAGTAACTTCAGTATTTGTAACCGACACCCCATTAATTTCAGTAATATCTGTTAAATTCGTACCCGTACCTGTCGTAGTTACAGACATGCCATCTATTGCAGTAATTTTATTATTTGCATCTCTTGTATAAACAGGCTGGCGCGGTGTCCCTGTGGTTGAACCAATTGCTGTACTATTTAAACCAATTGCTGCGGATTGTTTACCAATTGCAACTGCATTTTCTTGATCTGCGCGCGCTTGGTCGCCCATAGCAATTGAACTTGTACCATTTGCAATTGCTTGAGGTCCTATAGCAACCGATTCTAGACCTTTTGACTGTGAATCAGCTGCAGCAGAGTTGGTATGGAAATATTTAATACCAACCCCGACTCCACTTCCTGTTCCAGTGGTATCAACCCCTGTAATATATTCAATAGCTTGCCTTACATTATTAAAAGCTTGTGTACCGCCTTTACCATCACTCACCGTATAAGTTTGATTTTCTAAGGTTCCATTTGCATCTAATTTTGTTCCTAGGACATCCGCAATATTTTTATTGACGGTATAAAGCTGCCCACCATTAACTGCATCCGTACTGCTCGCATTACTGATATTTCCAGCGGCTAATCCAGTAATTTTTTTACTATTGAGATACGCACCATTATTAAATGCCGCTAATCCATTAACATTCAAAGTATCGCCTACAGTTGTATCTCCTGTAGTTGTTAAAGTACCCGCAATATTGGTGTTTTTAAGAGCCGTCGCACCATTTACAGTCAAATCACTTCCAATCGTTGCTGAGCCTGTCGTCGTAACATTGCTGAGTGTCGTTGCACCTGTTACTCCCAAAGTACCGCCTACAGTTGTATTTCGTAATGCAGTAGTGCCAGCCTCAACTGTTAAACCATTTCCAATCTTTGCTGAGCCTGTAGTCGTAACATTGCTGAGTGTTGTATTGCCAACGACATTTAACGTGTTATTAAGTGTCGTTGCACCATTTACAGTCAAACCACTTCCAATCGTTGCTGAGCCTGTCGTCGTAACATTGCTGAGTGTCGTTGCACCTGTTACTTCCAAAGTACCGCCTACTGTCGTATTTCCTGTAGTTGTTAAAGTACCCGCAATATTGGTGTTTTTAAGAGAGGTCGCACCATCTGCTACAGTCAAACCATTTCCAATTGTTGCTGAGCCTGTTGTAGTTAATGTACCTGTCTTAACTAAACCGTCCGTATCTAAACCTGCAGTACTTAATGTCGTATTTGTCCCGACTTTAACTGTATTTGTGGTTTTATCTAATTCAACACTGCCTACCGTAACTTTATTCAGACTTACGTCATCCGTTGTTGCAACTACAAAATCTGTGCCACTAGGTGTAACTGTAATATTATTTCCTGCCAAAACATCAGCATAAACTGGCATCATCGCACTTGACGCAATAGCTATAGCTACTGCTACAACTTTCACCGTTTTTGTTTTCGTTTTACTTTTTGCATTTTCCGAAACCGCAACCCATGCCCCTATCGAAGCATTCCAAACTACTCTATAGATCCTATTCATACTTACACCTTTTATATGACTTATAACTTATAAAAATAAAAATAAAAATAAAAATAAAGATAATGTGATTAGTGCCTCGTATTCTAAGTTATAAAATGTACAAAACTCACATTTAATTTGTAAAAATGTCTATTTTAGACCTCTTTCATAAATCATTTTTTACTCAGCTCCAAGTTATAAATTCCAGCGATTAAATTGAATCTCAAACCAAGCCTAGCTCGCTGAATAGACTTGTAAGGATCAGCAAAATACGTCTCTATGCCAGCATCAGTAATTCTTTTGTGTTCGGAAAATTCTTTGCCATTATCAAATGTCACACTATAAGCATGGCTCATTTGTAAACGATCTAATGCACAAGTAATCGTTTGAGAGGATGCTCTTGTTGGCCCTAAATGAACAATATGTACATACAGGCTCTTTCGATCAACGAGAGTCAATAAAGCACCTTTATGATGTTTACCAATCACCGTGTCACCTTCGAAATCTCCTAAACGTTGTCGTTGATCAATGACCTGGTGTCGGCAGTGAATACTTGTTTTATCAATGATTTGACCCCTACGATCCGTGTTTTTGTAACCGCGTTTTCGATATTTCTTCTGATGCCTTAAATGTAGATGAAGTTTACCGCCTTTTGATTTATCTTGATAAATGTACTGGTAAATCCACTCATGTGAAGGTACATCCAGCCAACCGCGTTGTGTTAAAGCACCTGAAATTTGTTCGGGTGACCAGTCCAAACCAATCAAATAATCAATATAAGCGAAGGCAAATGCTGTCATTGAT
The DNA here is from genome assembly GCF_000582255.1 of Acinetobacter sp. 1566109. Classification (NCBI taxonomy): domain Bacteria; kingdom Pseudomonadati; phylum Pseudomonadota; class Gammaproteobacteria; order Moraxellales; family Moraxellaceae; genus Acinetobacter; species Acinetobacter sp. 1566109. The sequence continues at coordinate 2,684 of NZ_JEYB01000115.1, forward strand.
GATGAAGGACGGTACCGTCTTTGACTTGCAAATTTAGCTGCCTGTTGAGCTCTATATCCACGTTGCCCAGTATTTCTTTTTAATTCACGGTAGATGGTTGATCGTGAACGTCCTAATTCCCGAGCAAGGGTAGCGATTGAACTTTTACTTTTCAAAGTAGCATAAATTTCGTATCTTTCATCTTGAGAAAGTTGGGTGTATTTCTTCATTGTGTGCTTTCCAATTACGAGTTGAAAAAGTCTAATGATTCTATGAATACACCTAACTTTTTCAACTAACTACAAATGTGTTGCACTTGGGATTTGAATCTGCGAGCCATAAAATGATGTGGTCCTAGGATTTTAGACCACGCCTATAATTTCAATATCACCTTTCGCCTTATAAACATGTTGGCCAAAAGCATTTGACAAATGTCCAGTGACACAGTCCTGAGAACTAAATTGATATGAAGGCGGTAAGAGTAAAATAATTTCTGATTCTGCTGTCTTGAATGAAGCCTGCCCAATAAATGGACATAGCTCTCCTTCATCCTGTGCAAATGCAACAGGAACACTACCGATTGGCTTTGTTGCACAAAGATTTGAAATGCAAAGCGCCCCTAATTGAGCCAAATTTAAGGCGTAACTTGGGTAAGTGGTCGACCTAATTCCGTAAATCTGTTAAGGACTGCTACACGTGCATGGATCTCATTCACTTGGCTATCAAAACTCCTTGCACTGAGTTTATCTCCTAATAATTTGATGCAATGCATCTTAGTTTCAACCAAACTTCGACGATGATAGCCTGACCATTTTTTCCATAGTGTCCTGCCTAAACGTTTAATTGTTCTAAGTAATTCATTTCGCTCTAGCGAGCTACTCTTTGTATCTTTCCAT
>NZ_JEYB01000116.1:0-3472 GCF_000582255.1 Acinetobacter sp. 1566109
CCCTATAAAAACAGAGTTGGCAACCAAGAAAATCCTGCTCAGGAACAACAACCGCTCTATACATCAGATACGGAGCAACCTAGGTCGAATGTCTGGATTTGGGTAATTTTTGGATTATTTTGTTTTATTGTCGGGGCAATTATTTTTTAAATTTAGCCATTCTTTGCACCCATAACATTCATTCCGCTAGGCAAAATTTAATTCATTTATTACTATGGACGGATGTTAAATATAATAAAGGCTGCCGCTGATGTCTGATAATGACAGTACTCTGGATTATGATGAAAATGATTTAATCGATTCTCCCTTGTCTCAAATTTTACAAGAGGATAATGAGCAAGTTGAAATTCTCATTTATCGATTACCTGATAGTAACTGGACACTGGAAGTGGTAAACCAAAATGGTACTTCTACGGTATGGGATGAAACATTCCCGTCAGATCAGGAAGCTCTATCTGTTGCTATAGATGGAATTAAAGCCGCAGGCGGTATTCAAGCATTTTCCGAACTCAGTGACCTCGAAGCAAAGAAAAATATTTTTCCTGAATCCCTTACTCGCCATTAAAAATGAAGCTGCTAGCGTGGATATGAATCAGTATTTTCTGGATTCTTAGAACCTATCGTGATGATAGGTTCACACTTCAAGCCTACCCTCTCTAGGGTCGAAGGGTCAAAATTTTCCTCAAACATAAACTCATCTGCTCGCTCTTTTTTCAATATTGCCAAGGCATAAAAGAAACATTTTTCACATAACTGCAATTCATATCATTCCCCGTCATGCTTAGAACCATAGCCCCAATGTGCCGATAAAGTGCCAAACTCCAGTTTCGTTGATTGGTTGCATATATCACATACAGCATCTGTAACGACTTCTACCTGTTTCAGTTGTTTTCTATATTAAGAACCTCTTAGTTTTAAAATAAATAGCATTGCTATAAGTTGTGACCCCGTTCTTAAAAATATAAAAAAATCACAATATATTGTATATAGTTTGTAAATATACACAAAATATAGGGTAGATCAATCTTGTTTAATATTTCAAAAAATTATAAGAATATTCAATTGATTATTTTTTACACTTATGAAGGATTATGGAAACCGCTATTGATTTCAATGAAAAATTTGGCGCACCTAAAAACTTGTTGTGCAAAAATTTTAATAAAATCCAAATCAGTATACACCCTGATTTTTTTGGAATTTATCTTTGCTATCAAGAGGCTTTAAAATCCTTAAAAGTTGATCTATCAATATTGACAGTAACTTCTCACACTTATATCCGCGTTTGGAAAGATCCAAATAGATCTGGCTATACCATCGCGAATAGCTGTCAGTGGTACTTATATTGGTCTAAAAACACACCTAAGAATATCAACTTACTCATACATTCTTTTCCTCAAGATGAGGACAAAATTGAGCTATTAAAAAAAGAGGCAAGTTTGGAATTCATGAGATTTCTGGCCTCTTATCACCATGATCTGGATCGAATGAATCCTGCAAAAATGCAATCGCTGATCAATGCACATATCTCATATGAAGTTATCTTGGCTTTAAACAAAGAAAATTCTTTCAAACCTCACCGTACTATGAGCTTAGACCTGCTAGCAAAACTACTCTCATTCACACGAAATCAGCTGAATTATCGAAATAAAGTTATAAACCGGCAAAGACAGAAGATTTTTGATCAACTGCAACAAACCAGTGGAATTGTGCAACAACTTTTAAACAATGTGGACTTCGTTCTCACGCCAGATCAGCTATGGAAAGCATAATGTCAGAATATAACCCAAACCATCAAAATGCTGCTGATATTCCGCGGGTATCATTAAAACAGACACTGGAAAAACTCTTTGGTGACGAGCAGTTCAACCGTGCAGAACATATTCAATATATTGCTGATTTACTGACTTCACACCCCAATGATCAATATCTGAAGGAGCTGAACCTCGATCTATTAGATTTTGATCTACAAACCAATTCTGTTGTTGCTAGACCCGCTGCCTTAGTCTCCTCTCGAAAACATACTGTTAGTGCAACACCCGTTACTTGGTATGTAAACTCAATTGCACAATTAGCAAAGTCAGAAGAAAATGCCTTAACCTGGAATATTCTAGTTTTAAAAGCAGCAATTTATTTAATTGCTCTTCCTGAGCTCAAGCCAGATCTTTTTAAACAAGCGCACGCCGAACACTTCAATACCGTAAAGCGCTTATTCCAGCGCTTTAGGACTGCAAATAAAAATTTAGATACTGAAAAAAAATATCATAATACAGAAGAATATAAACGCCTCTGGAATGTCTATCTTAAAGATCTAACGCTGAGCTTAGAGCAATTTATTCAACATCTGATCACATTAGATACGGATGAATTGCCTGAGTTTGATCGCAATCTACTCAATGATATTCGCATTACTTTTAACTATGTTTTAAAAAACAAAGCGAAGATTGCACGTGCAAGTATCGATACGCAGCTTCAACATCAGTTTCTTGATGAAGAACAATTCATTGAAGAAAGTATCGAAATCAAAAAAGGGGCTAAATCTAAAGCACTGAATATAGAAACCTCAATCGATGAGCCGATTAATCGGCAAATTGTTGTCAATCCAACTGACGTCACACCACTCGCAGCACATTCAGAAACGAGTCAAAGCTATGTTCTACCGCTTGTGGCAAAACATATTCAACGCAAAGAACATTTACTCACGTCGAGTAGTTTTTTTCCCAATCCATCTAGCGTGAACCATCTACTGAAAAGACTTCATGTGGACTACTCTGAACATCAAAATAAAAGTGCTTTGATCCTGATGCTCGCATTTTTAACAGGCAACAGTGTGAATGAGTGGCTATATATACAAAGCAAGCGAGCTAAAAACTTAAATAACCGCCAAAAATTGATCCATAAAAATGATCAGTTCTTCTTAAGCAGTAAATTTAATGTATTTGAGAACCGTGATTTTGAGTATTCAAACAGCTTGCTTAATCAGACGATCTATTTAGACATTCCAATCCCGAATCTATTCATTGAGGATCTCCGCAAAATGGATTCGGTTAGTTTCGATGATATACAGCAATATTTACGCAAATTAAGACAAGAATTATTGATTCCAAAACTGTCTGTCGTAAAGGTGAGTTCTCTACTGCATTATACGGTTCTTGCAAAAACAGGGAATAAACAACTCGCAGATTTAATCACAGGGATTGATGCCAATCAGTCATCATCTGTTTCTTATTGTCATCAGAATATTCCACGATTACATGCACAATATGTTGATATTCTAAAATCACTTTGTGCAGATGTATCAAACACATATGAAAGTTGTGTACCTTCGCTCCCTGATTCAATAATTCATTTTGGTAGTCGTAAGGCTCCAAAACCACAGGTCATTACAGAGATTTTTGCTGTATTGAAATTTAATATTTTTTCACAAGCTGAAGACGATCTGATTGCTATATACAACCACTACAACATATGGATG
>NZ_JEYB01000117.1:0-3449 GCF_000582255.1 Acinetobacter sp. 1566109
TCTGCTCCTAGTACGAGAGGACCAGAGTGGACGAACCTCTGGTGTACCGGTTGTGACGCCAGTCGCATCGCCGGGTAGCTATGTTCGGAAGGGATAACCGCTGAAAGCATCTAAGCGGGAAGCCTACCTCAAGATAAGATTTCCCTAGGAATTTATTCCTCTAAAGAGCCGTTCGAGACTAGGACGTTGATAGGTTGGATGTGGAAGCATAGTGATATGTGAAGCTGACCAATACTAATTGCTCGTGAGGCTTGACTATACAACACCCAAGCAGTTGTATATAAAGCATCAATCGATTCATAAATCTACAAAGCAACTTGATTTAGTTATTCCACTAGATAAAATGAACACAGTCAGATTCAATCAGCCCAATCTGTAAAGATTTGGAAAACGCTTCGGCAGTCAATAAGACCAAAGCAAGTATCCATAAACAGTTGTGCTGGCGACCATAGCAAGAGTGAACCACCTGATCCCTTCCCGAACTCAGAAGTGAAACCTCTTAGCGCTGATGGTAGTGTGGGGTTACCCATGTGAGAGTAAGTCATCGCCAGCTCATTATTCTAAACACCCCAATCTCAAAAGAGCTTGGGGTGTTTTTTATTGCGCGGTATAAAGTGAAAACACATAACTAAAAATCAGATTTGCACGGTTGCCGTGCTTCAGAGATATAGGGTCTTAGTTCAATGTAATAAAAAACATTTCATAATATTCCAATCTTTGCTTAATCTATAAATAATTAAATTTGAGTTTTCATCTATGCAGTTCAAAATTATCGCAGCCCAAGATCTAGATAAAAATCAACGTCATCAGATTGCTGAGTTATGTTTTTCTGCTTTTGATGAAGATCCTTGGAGCCAATATGCTTTCATGCAAAAAGCATTTCATATCGTGGGTATATTAGATGATCAAATTGTTTCACATGCCTTATGGACGGATAGAGTTTTTACTATAAATGGTAGCTGCGATGTAAAAACTGCTTATGTAGAGTATGTGACCACTGATTACACCATGAGAGGTAAGGGGCTTGCATCACAATTATTAAAATATTTAGTTGAAGCATTAACGGACTTGCAATATGGACTTGCTGCATTACAACCAGAAGATGAAGCGTTTTATAAAAAATTAGGTTGGACTACTTGGTGGGGAGATTTGTACATCAAACAAGATACATCTACTTATCTGACTGATGACTATGAAATTATGCTATATCCTTTAAGTATTCCTATTAAAGATCTACTATTGTATCGCTCACAGGGCGATAGTATTTGCGCAGAATGGCGAGAGGGTGAGGTTTGGTAGTTAGAATGGTCTAATAATTTTATTATTTTTTTTCTAAGTCTAATTTAGATGTAGCTGTCATTTTTTTATATTACTTAACTTTTTCTACTTTCCTGTTTATTAGACAAGCCTATAATGATTCAGAATCATTCCAAATCTAATAAGGATATAACATGTCTACCGATCAGCAATTTCCAACTCCCAACAATTTAGGTATCGCGGTATATTCCAATAATGCCGAAGCTATTGGTAATACACCTTTAGTACGTATTAACCGTTTGATTAAAACGGGTGCAACCGTATTAGCAAAAGTGGAAAGCCGTAACCCTGCATTTTCTGTGAAATGCCGCATAGGAGCGGCACTTATTGCAGATGCAGAGAAACGTGGTGTATTAAAAGAAGATATGCATATTGTTGAGCCAACCAGTGGTAATACTGGTATTGCATTGGCGTTTGTTGCTGCGGCAAAAGGATATCCAATAACTTTAACTATGCCTGCAAGTATGAGCCTTGAGCGTAGAAAAGTACTGAAAGCTTTAGGTGCTAATTTGGTTTTAACTGAACCCGCGAAAGGTATGAAAGGTGCAGTTGATGAGGCTATACGATTAGCAACTGAACAGCCAGATCTTTATTTCTTGCCACAACAATTTGAAAACCCAGCGAATCCACAAATTCATGTAGACACAACTGGTCCTGAAATTTGGCAAGCTACAGGTGGGCAAGTCGATATTTTAGTTGCGGGCGTCGGTACAGGCGGTACGATTACAGGTATTTCTCGTTACTTTGAACAGGTTCAAAATAAACCTTTGTATTCAGTAGCAGTTGAACCTGCTGAGTCTCCAATTATTACTCAAACCAAAAATGGTGAAAACATTACACCTGCACCACATAAAATTCAGGGAATTGGTGCGAACTTTATTCCAAAGAATCTTGATTTGGACCTTGTGGATGAAGTCTTACCAGTGAGTAGCGAAGAAGCAATTCAATGGGCGAGAAACTGTGCAACCCAAGAAGGTATTTTAGTGGGTATTTCAAGTGGCGCTGCATTAGCAGCCGCTGCAAAAATTGCAGAACGTCCTGAAAATGCTGGTAAAACCATTGTTGTTATTCTGCCAGACAGTGGGGAGCGTTATTTGTCTTCTGTCTTATTTGAAGGTTTATTTGACGAATAAAATTAATCGCATAAAAAAGCCCATCCATTGATGGGCTTTTGTTTAAGTTTTTTATAGAGCACTTTTTAAATTTTTTTGATGATGCTTAATAGATCGAGCATATTTTTTCGCTTTGTGACGGGTCCAGAAGCTTCTCTCATATCCTGTTGGCCCAACATTATAATAAGCTGTAGCTTTAAACCAGCTATCTGCGGTTTGATAGTAATGATTTAAAATATAAGCACCACATTGGATATTTGTAGATTCATCATACAAATTACCAGCACAAGTTTGTTGCCAATAGCTTGGAATAATTTGAGTTAAACCAACAGCCCCAGTCGGAGAGCGGGCATTACTATTATAGTTCGACTCTTGTCTGATAACTGCCGCGAGTAAAAGTGGAGGAACATTATATTTGTCAGCACTTTGAATAATCATTGGAGATAATCGATTGGCTGTACTCGGTGGAACGGAATAAGCTTTTTGTAAACCAGATGATAGCTTATTTGAACGCCAAATAAATGAGCCACTATTAGGGCCTAAGCTTGTACATCCTGTCATTATGATCATCAAGAAAATTATGAAAAATTTCAGACCAAGGATGTGTAATTGTGATGGTTCAAAACGATTTTGGGTTAAAGATGGGGTAAGCAAAATACAAAACCAATAATGAAGTTTCAAATAAAATGATGGTATTTAGCCGTACTTATAGGATCAATATTAGTTCTGTTGCTCAGCACATCTAAAAAGTAAGAATTTTGTATAATTGAAATGAAAAAACCCCGACATCCTGTCGAGGTTCCTTCGTATTCAGCTTTATGTAGCTAACTCCTGTCAACTACCGCTTCCTGCGTTCTTATTCTTCTTTAATGAGACATCCTGTCTCTCTATGATTCATATATTATGAAATAATACTAAAGCTGAATATCCGCAAATCACCGCAAGTTTTGTAGGTTTTAACTTACAGACGTACTTTTTTAACATTCTTAAATACAAGGTCAACGAGTTTCTGGGCTACAG
>NZ_JEYB01000118.1:0-3078 GCF_000582255.1 Acinetobacter sp. 1566109
CTGGGCTCGAACCAGGGACCTGCGGATTAACAGTCCGTCGCTCTACCGACTGAGCTATGGGAGAATCTGCATGCGATTATAAGGAGATTTTGACAAGGGTCAAGTGAAAATCGTCATGTTTCCTTCATTTTTGTGTTGTATGCTTCTTATTTGATCAAGTTGAGTAGCGAGGATATAAATTACTTGCACTTTAAAAACTCAATTGCTAGATTCAAAAAAGAACAAGCGTTTGGAGTAATCCAAACAGTGTGGATTTAAACCAACTTGCCAGCACTAAAATGGCTAAATCGGAGATAAGTATGAAAACACTTACTGTTGCTTCTATTTTTTCTAATTTTGATTTTTATCAACGCAATTATCTTAATATTTTAAATCAACCAGAATCTTATTACACACTTGTAGAAGATGCATGGATCAATGCTTTTCCATTTAAAAAGCAGGACTTGTACTTAGGTGACTTATTACAACTCTGGTTTAGTTTAAAATGGGATGCGCATACTTCACTGAAAGTTTTAAAGTGTTCCAAGTTACTAGATCAATCTAAACCCCTCTATATTTTCCAGCTCGAAGGCGAATTATTACTAGGTAAAAATAAAGTCTTAGCTTGGTCTACTCAGCATAATGAAGTGGTCGAGCTTCAACTTAAGAATATTTGGGCACTCTATGTGATTGCACAAACTTGTGACCGTCCAGATCTTCCTGACTTAATAAAAAAGGCAGCCATTTAAAGCTGCCTTAGTTTTCATGGTCGAATGATCATGCAGGTTGCTGTTGCATACGCATAAAGTTTACCTTCTTCATCAATAATTTTACCTTCGGAAATACCTAAGTTTTTACTTAAATTAATGACTTTACCAGTGGCAATTAAAGCCTGATTTTGAGGAATAGGGCGGCACATTTTCACGTTAAGGTCGATGGTGCCATAACCTACACCTGCAGGTAACATCGTATGGACAGCACAGCCAGTCACCGAGTCTAGGACTGTTGCTGCAAAACCACCATGTACACCACCTAATGGGTTTAAGTGATTATGATCTGCTTGTGCTTTGAAAGTCACACATCCTTCAGAAATTTCAGTAGGTTGCATTGGAATAGTTTTGCTTATACTGGCAGGTGGAATGTGACCTTCAATCATGGCTTGTAAAAATTCGAGGCCTGTCATTTCCATAGGATTTTTCATTTTTTGAGTCCTTCAGTAATTAAGTTCTAAAATGGAACTTGATGTTAAATTAGGCGTTAAAATGCATATTGTCAAGTTGGCGAGTATAAGAAATATGACTATTTTATAGTTTATGAACTTGTAAAATGTGGTTGAGTAGAATATTTTATAACCCTAAAAATATAAACTTCTTGTGGAAAATAATAATGAACGGTCAGTGTCTATGCGGTGAAACAACTTTTGAAGTTGAACTAAAAAATCATGATGTACATGCTTGCCATTGTTCGATGTGTCGTAGACAAACTAGTGGTGTCAATATGACAGTTGATGTGGTCAAAGGCAGTTTAAAGTTTATTCAGCAAAAGCATCTTAGTGTATTTAACTCTTCTGACTGGGGAGAACGAGGCTTTTGTAATGCTTGTGGAACAACAATTTTTTGGAGAACGAAAGATCAAAGTTACTGCAATATCAATGCATTTTCTTTAAATGAGCCAGTAGAAGGCATGAATTTAGATATGGAAATTTTTATTGATTCAAAACCCGATTTTTACACTTTTCAAAATCAAACAAAAAAACTAACTGAGGCTGAGGTGTTCGCATTGTTTAACCCAGAATAATTTTAATTATAAAAAAAGGCCTCAATTTTGAGGCCTTTTTCAATTTTATAAATTATTTTATGAAGAAATATTAAATTAGAATTATATATAGACCTAATTGCTAAAATTAGGCTTTACAATAAAAAAATTGGAGTTGAAACTAATGAGAGAATCTTCGAGTATAGAAGATTATGAAAATAAAAAATTAAATATTCTAATAAAATTGAATCAATAAGTTTTAATAGTAACTAAAACTCGCCAATATTTATTAAATCGAATAAAATAATTTTAAAATGAATATTTCTAAATTATTGATAGAAAATGATAGATACTAAACCTCTTATAGCAATTGATCTTGGAACCAGTAATTCACTTGTTGGTATTTTTGAAAATGGTCAGTCCAGACTTATTAATAATCCTTATGGTATGAAAACTACACCTTCAGCTATTGCACTGGATGAGCAGGGGCAAATATTAATTGGGCAAGCTGCATTGGAGTTAAGAAGCTGTGGTAAAGAGGTATTAACTAGTTTTAAGCGATTAATGGGGACTTCAAAAAGATTAAAATTAGGTCAACAGAGCTTTTCAGCAGTTGAATTGTCTTCATTGATATTAAAATCTCTTAAAGAGGACGTAGAGCAGGCTTTACAATGTGAAGTAGAGGATGCTGTGATTACAGTGCCTGCTTACTTTAATGATATCCAACGTCAAGCAACTATATCTGCTGCAGAACTTGCTGGTTTAAAAGTTAGTCGACTCATTAATGAACCTACGGCTGCGGCTTTAGCATATGGACTAGGTCAAACACAGGATAGTTGTTTCCTAATTTTTGATTTAGGTGGGGGAACCTTTGATGTCTCAATTGTTGAGTTGTTTGATGGCATTACTGAAGTGAGAGCTAGTGCAGGAGATAATTATTTAGGTGGAGATGACTTTGTCCAGTTGCTAATGAAGCAATACTGGAAACAGTATGCAACTATTTTTGGCTATACTGAAAATACTATTCCATTTGATATTGAAACAGCATTAAGAGCTAGAGCACAACATAGTCTCCATGTTTTAAGTAAAGAAGCAAAAACAGAGTTAATATTTAAATGGAAAGATAAGGAAGCAACTTTAGAAATTACCCAAGAAGAATTCGCAGTATTGGCTGAGCCATTACTGCTTAGATTGCGCCGTCCATTAGAGCGTGCCTTAAGAGATGCTAGGGTTCTGCCTCAACAGGTTGACCAAATTATTATGGTAGGTGGTGCAACACGTATTCCGGTAGTTCGCAAATTGGTAACAAAATTATTTGGCCGTTTTCCCTCGACAAGTGTCCAA
>NZ_JEYB01000119.1:0-3029 GCF_000582255.1 Acinetobacter sp. 1566109
TTTTAAAAATAAGCCAGCTAGTTTACGTCCACAAGAAGGTTTTACTACTACTACACCTTCTGGGGTAAACGTTAAGTTTGTACCACCAAGCCAAAGTCCTAATTCTTCAGTGAATCAATGGTGTGGCGGGCCTTTACAATGAGGAAATAAATGAGATGAAAATTAAATTTCAATATGTTCTAAGAGAAGAGTATGAAGCTGATGAAGGAGTATATGTACCTACACTCGGTTGGGGGGTAGCCCCATATAAAAATCAAGCGGAGGGATTTGATGCATATCTTAAAGGGGATGAAGACTTTTTGGATTTTATTTCAAGCATAGATAATTTAGAACTTATATCTGAGGCTTTATTAAAAATTGAGAGTATATTGAGAAATCAAAGAAAAGAAATTATTTTTTCTCCTTACGGTGATATGGGCGGAAGTGCGAAATTTACAAAGGAAATTACGACATTTAAACTTCGTACTAACAAAACTAAAAATTATCGTGGAGAAATCTCTACTGAATTATTTTTAAAAGTATTGATTCAATGGAAAAAGTATTTGGAATCTAATACAAAAGAGTATGAGGCAGTAGTTATATAATAATTTAATTAGATTAAAGAAACATATCAATATTAGATCGGCGTTTTATATAATTAGAGAAAATTCTGCCTTTAAATCGATTCAGGAAGTGAGGAAATTCAAACTATTAGGAAGTGAATTGTTCGATCTTTTAAGAGAAGAGTTAACTGGTCAGTATGACGTTATCTATGAAAGTTAAGATAGCTTAAAAAATTACTCCCCAGTTAACCTAGTTATATGACATTCTATGGCTTCTAAAAATTTTTTAATATTTTTGAAAAATGGGGAAGTTGTAGATTTCCTTCCTAGAAAGCTCCAATTTCAAATAAATAGCTATGGATAAAACATGAATTCAATAAATCGCAGTAGTAAGTTCTTTCTTTCAGTTTTTCTAATGATGAGTCTTTCAAATACATATGCAGCAAAGACACAAGTTGAAGCGGTTGATGCTATGGAAGCTGCTGGAGCAGAAGTGGCAGAAGCGGGTGGAGCTGATGTTAGTGGAGTAGAGGTTGAATGTGGTGCTGATGGAGCTTGTTATGGTGTAACTTCTGTAGCTCCCGTTTCTGATGAGGAAAGGTACGGTGGTATTGAACAGGAATATGTTGTAAAAGGCTGTAAAGTAACGGTCTACAATGATGGGCCAGTGAAAATGGTCGATGTAAAGACGGATCAACCATGTGATGCTCCACTTCCTAAAGGTCATAAATTCTCTAAAAAGAACCATTAATTATTTTGTGTAGCATCTTTAAACGGGTGCTATTGAAATTCATTTACCAAGCCTCAAGCCAACTGAGAGTAAGAGGCTTATTTTTCATATCCATTCTAATTAGGTACTGCAAAAATTAACTCAATATTTTATTGCCGAACTCACTTATTTTAAAAAACTATAGAAATAACAACATCTGATTTTACCCGTAGATTTTGTAGTTCATCTTAAAACCCACTGATTTATCAAATACTTTGTCTGATTTATTTTAAAACAGTTGTCACTTTTTGTGCTTGACGTTAAATATACTGACTATTATCCTTTGCGTGCTGGCCTACATCGCCAGTCGGTTTTGACGGACCGTATCATAGAAGCATTAAAGGTTTTACTTTTAATGCTTAGCCCCTCGTGCCCCCTCTGCGGCGGAACGGGAGGGGGACACCTTCGGGTGTGCTGGCTCTATGACCAGTCCGTCAACCCCTTTTCGTTCTGCCACCATAATTTTAATGTCTGGCAGAACTCCCAATAAAAAGGAGTCGGCTTTGCACATCCATTATTTGTTGGCAGCCTTTGCCAAAAGCTATAACAACACAACTTAGTTTATTAACGAGTTTGATCGCCATTAGGTTTATCAAGCTTTAAATCGTCACGACCAAAAACTTAGCAACTATAAAACTCGAGATGTGCCAAGCACAGTCTTTATGGGTTTTGCTGCGCCTTTTTTTCTCCCAAAAAGGGCACAGATTTTTTTAACTCATTTATATACAACAAAAACTTATTTTATAACGGTAAAACTATGCCAAATTTAATTCTCCCAACACGTGCTTTAGAAGTTGTAAAAAAAGGAATAAATCTGTTTCACCACAGTGGGTTTCACACTGTGGGCGTCGACAAAATTGTGAGAGAAACTGAAGTGAACAAAATGACGTTTTATAATTATTTTCACTCAAAAGAGCGCTTCATTGATATTTGTCTACTCGTACAAAAAGAACGGCTCCAAGACCAAGTGGTTGCACTGGTGGAGTATGAACATGATACAAATGCCATAGATAAACTCAAGAAACTGCATGTTCTACATACCGACTTAGAGGGACCATATTACTTATTATTTAAGGCTATTTTTGAAACTAAAAATAGCTATCCAAATGCTTACCAAACCGCAGTAAGGTACAGAACATGGCTGACCAATGAAATCTATAGCGTACTTAGAACACTTAAGGCCGATGCATCATTTAATGAAGCGAAACTCTTTTTATATATGATTGAGGGTGCAATTATTCAGTATTTAGATAAGAACGATGCGTATGAAGGAAATAAGGCATTAGATTACTTTTTATTAAGGGTAGGGCTGGTTTAGATAAATATCCCAAAGTACATTGCAAGGTACTTTGGGATATACAGGTTTTAAATTTTACTTATAGTAAGTTTGGATTTGGTCAACAAGAAAGTCATAACTCGCTTTATTGTATAAAGCAAATTTTCCTTTTGTTTGATAATTAGTGGTCGACATAATTGCTGGTTCACCGTATGTTTCAGAAACAACATTACCTTTAACTTGCCATTCACCATCGTAAATTTTACCATTCATTTCAATGGCAGGGTCTTTACCACCCGAATAAATTTGATTACCTGCACTGTCTACAGAGTAAGTCACATTGTAGCCAGCCACAGTATCAAATTTATATTTAACGGTTGGATAAAGGGCTTGTTGCCATTCAGCTAGGGTTTTGAAATTAGTACTATCGTTATCAAAGAAA
>NZ_JEYB01000120.1:0-2852 GCF_000582255.1 Acinetobacter sp. 1566109
CCAAATTCTGGCTGTCAGTCATGACAGAGCTAAAAAATCGAGGAGTACAGGACATTCTTGTTGCCTGTGTAGATGGATTAAAAGGCTTTCCTGACGCGATAGCCTCTGTTTACCCTCATACTGATATTCAACTGTGTATTGTGCATGTTGTACGCAATAGCCTGAGATTTGTAAGCTGGAAAGACTACAAGGCTGTTACGTCGGGTCTGAAAGCGATTTATCAGGCAAGTACAGAGGAAAATGCTTTAAAGTCCCTAGACATCTTCTGTGATCAATGGAATCACCAGTATCCAAAAATTGGAAAATCCTGGCGGGCAAATTGGGAAAATATCCGAACGATCTTTAGATATCCAGCCGAAATACGTCATGCTATTTATACAACAAATGCGATTGAGTCGTTGAATAGCGTGATTCGCCATTCAACTAAAAAGAGAAAGATCTTCTCTTCTGATGATTCAGTGAAAAAGGTCATTTATTTAGCAACTTCAAATGCTGCTAAAAAATGGACAATGCCAATTCAAAATTGGCGTTTAGCGATGAATTGGTTTACGATTCAGTTCGATGATCGATTAAAAGATCATTTATAAAAAATGGAACTTACACAAAATAATTTACAGGCTCGTTTCAGGCTTACCAGCTCGCCAAGATGCTGGAATAGCTTGTTTTAGTCGCTTCCAGAAAACCCGTTTTGCTTGCTTAAAGGTAGGCGCTGCATACCAGATTTCATCCTCTACCGAAACATTCCATTTAGCCGCTAGGCTTGCGGCTCTTCGCATTTCCGCTTTGGCCAAGAATGTTTTACCGAAACGTCGGCCACAAACAGCATCACGTAATCGGGCTTCTTTTTGCCAGCCCCACAAATAAATATTGGCTTGCTTAGGCGTTAATTGAACTGAACCTTCTGGAGGATTAAAGCATTGGCTCATTTGGTATCTCCTCATCAGGATTCAGCACAAGCTTGTAATCCTCTTCAGGTGGATTTACCTCACGTTGTAACTTCAGAAGTTCAAGTTTTTTAATCTCAAGTTCTACTTCAGCTTTAGTTTGGTTCGCTTCAGAATTACCACCTTTATTATTTTGTTCCCCCTTCTTCTCATAAAACCCTTTCATGATCTTTTGTATTTGGTCCACGATCTTAATTGTCATGGTCACATTGTTTTTTTAGTCCAAAGCAAATCACTTAAAATCTTCAACTGAACAATGTCATTTGCTCCACTGATTTTATTTAGTGGCTGACTCAAATACTCTTCCCGTGTATTTTCGAAAATTTCTTTGAGTTCCTTACTTAAGTCTCTCCCAGCAAACTTTGTAGGGTTATATGACTCTACCTGCTGTCTCGAAACATCAATGTCAAATTCCTCCTTGACGAGACTTACTGTTTCTTGAGGGGTGTTAAACACAGCAAGCGATTGTACAATAAAGAGTTTCTGCTTTTTGTTTAATGTCGCCATTTCTCTCTATCCGTCAAGGTACGTCAAGGAAACATGGCAAAAAAAATGAGCCAAAAGGCTCAGGTAATTACACAGTTTCCACAGCATTTAGAAATATCTAAATCAGAAACAAACGGCGGGTTTTTAGCGACTTCAACAAGCCGCTTAACACTGTCATTAGCTCCTGATCCTAGCCAAAATAATGGACAGTACTTCCCTCTAAAGATAACGTAACGTTAACTTTGGAGATCCAAGAAATGGCCAAACGTTTTAGTGCTGAATTTAAACAGCAAGCAATTGATTATGCACTTTCAAACTCACACGAGCCTATAGCTGCAATCGCCCAGAAATTAGGTGTGGGTTATTCAACTTTAGACAAATGGATTCGTGAAACCAATCCAGTGGGTTCAAGCAAACGTCAACTTTCACCAGAACAACAGCGGATCTTGGAATTAGAGAAAGAAGTCAAACAGCTCAAGGAAGCCAATGACATCTTAAAAAAAGCGCATGTGTACTTTCTAACAGATCATGCCAAGAAAAGTACACGGTAATTCAAGATCTAGATATGAATGAAGTCACGGTATCTTCTGCCTGTAAATACCTAGGTGTCAGCACTTCAGGCTATTATGCCTGGCGAAAACGTCAGGCCAATACGGTAGAGAAATATAATGATTTAAAAGCCGTATATTGGCAGCATCATGCACGATTGGGTGCACCTTCATTGGTACATGACATGCATGATTTAGGTTACAGCATGAGTGAACGCACTGTTGGAAGAATGCTGAAAAATCTGGGTTTACGCAGCAGGATTGCGCGTAAATACAAGCATACGACTGATTCAAACCATCGTTTGCCTACAGCACCCAATCTGTTAGAGCGTCAATTTACAGTCATTCAGCCTAACAAGGTTTGGACAACGGATATTACCTATATCCGTACCAAGCAAGGTTGGCTGTATTTATGTGTGATGCTGGATCTATTTAGTCGTCGTATCGTGGGGTGGCAAACCAGCCATCGAATAGACCGCCAGTTGGTGTGTGATACGTTTAACTATGCAATGGCTCGTCAGGGTTATCCAACTGGTGTTATGGTTCATTCGGACCAAGGTTCACAGTACTGTAGTCGTGATTTTAGAGCGCTGTTACTGACAAATGATTGTACTCAGAGTATGTCTAGACGTGGAAACTGTTGGGATAATGCAGTGACTGAAAGCTTCTTTCATACATTGAAAGGTCATGTGGTCCATGGCAGTGTGTTTGCCACTCGAAAAGAAGCGAATGCTGTCTTGTTTGACTATATTGAGATTTATTACAATCGGGTCAGAAGACATTCTGCAAATGGCTGGTTAAGCCCTGAAGCCTTTGAGAAGAAATATTTTAAGAATTTAGAGGGATTTGTTGTCCACGATACTGTCTAGGATCA
>NZ_JEYB01000121.1:0-2818 GCF_000582255.1 Acinetobacter sp. 1566109
AAAATGACGTTTTATAATTATTTTCACTCTAAAGAACGCTTCATTGATATCTGTTTAATTGTGCAAAAAGAACGGCTCCAAGACCAAGTGGTTGCAATAGTGGAGTACGACCATGACACAAGCACAATCGATAAACTCAAAAAACTTTATATATTACACACCGACTTAGAAGGGCCGTACTACTTATTATTTAAGGCTATTTTTGAAACTAAAAACAGTTATCCAAACGCTTACCAAACTGCGGTCAGATACAGAACATGGCTTAGCAATGAAATATATAGTCAGCTTAGATTACTAAAAAACGATGCAGCCTTTAATGACGCCAAAATATTGCTATATATGATTGAAGGCGCAATTATTCAGCTTTTAAGCTCAGAACAGATCGATCAAAAAGAGAGGTTATTTAATTACTTTCTAAATGCTTTGGCTTAGCTAAAAGTGTGGAAATGAAAAGATAGAAACAATAAAAACCATCAAGGTGAGCGTTTTTTCACTACCCTACAAACCTTATTGGTTGTTTAAAGCAATCTTATCTTAGTGATTTAAGTTGAAATCAAACCAAATGATTTCAACTATAAAATCATTAAAATTAATTGTTTAAAGTTTTTAAAGCCATTTCTACACTGTCGTATAGATTTTCAATAGGCACATTATCTTTTGCTTGAACCGTAATACCAAATAGAATCATGCCAAAATAATCTGCTAAAACATCTAAGTTTAAGCTTTCAGCCACATCACCATCTTTTTGACCTTGTTCAAGTCTCGCTCTAATAAGAGCAACGGTTTTTCTGCGTTCATTACTCAAGATGTCTTGTACATTTTTACTTTCAGATGAACCTGATAATGCAGCAGAGACAACTAAACAGCCTGTTTTATCAGGCTTACTATAAAATTGATCAATCGTTCTGATTAACAAATTTTTAATGCCTTCTTGAGCAGTTAAAGACTCTTGAAGTGCCTCAATTCGATAATTACCAAAATTTTTAACATAATAATCAACAGCTTCAATAAACAATTTTTCTTTGTTTCCAAAAGAAGCGTAAAGACTTGGCGGATTGATTTCCATCGCTTTTGTCAGGTCATTAATCGATGTTGCTTCATAACCATTTCGCCAAAATAGATTCATCGCTTTGTCTAATGCAGCATCTCGATCGAAATTACGAGGACGGCCACGACCTGCGGTTTTGTTCATTTTGTTCTCCATTTTGTATCAATCACTACAAAAAATCGTTGACTGTATTTTAGCATGATTATATAGTGATCACTACATAAATAATCTTATGCATATTTTAAGGGCTAACATATGAATCACAAATTATTTAATCCAGTGATTGTGGGCGATGTTGAACTAAGCAATCGTATTGTTATGGCACCGATGACCAGATCAAGAGCAGCACAACCTAATGATGTGCCGACCGAGCTTAATGCACTTTATTACGGTCAACGTGCAAGTGCTGGTTTGATTATCACCGAAGGCACACAAGTTTCTGATGTGGGTAAAGGCTATTCTTTTACGCCCGGTATTTATTCAGAAGAACAAATCAAAGGTTGGGCTTTAGCGACTCAGGCTGTACATGAAAAAGGCGGAAAAATTGCTGCTCAGTTATGGCATGTTGGGCGTATGTCGCACTCTTCACTGCATAGCAACCACGAACAACCCATTGCACCATCTGCTATTCAGGCCAAAGCTTCAGTATTTATTGCCAATGAAAAAGGTGAAGGGGCAATGGTGCCTGCCGAAATGCCAAGAGCAATGGATTTTGATGATATTCAAAACGTTAAACAGGAATTTATTCAAGCTGCTCGCAATGCTGTACAAGCAGGTTTTGATTTAGTCGAAATTCATGCCGCGAATGGTTATTTATTTGACCAGTTCTTATCTACAGATGCGAACCAGCGTACTGATAACTATGGTGGATCTGTTGAAAATCGTGCACGTTTCTTATTGGAAACTGTCGACGCATTGATTGAGGCGATTGGTGCTGGCCGAGTAGGGGTGCGTTTATCACCTTGGGGAACCATTAATGGCATGACAGACCAACAACCCGAAGAAATTACGCTTTATTTAGCTGAACAATTACAAAAAAGAAATATCGCTTATATTCATTTGGCTGAGTGGGACATGCTTCCACATGGTGATACTTATCCTGTGGGTTTCAGAGAAAAACTCCGTTCATTATTCACAAACACATTAATTGTTTGTGGAAATTACTCACTCGAAAGAGCCGAAACTATTCTTGATAAAGGATTAGTAGATGCGGTGGCATTTGGTCGTCCTTTCATTTCTAACCCAGATTTAGTAGAGCGTTTACAGTCAGGCCATGCTTTAGCGCAAGCCAAATCTGAATATTTCTATGGTGGCGATGCAACGGGTTATACCGACTATCCGACTGCTCAATAAGCTCACTCTATAAATCAAGGCTAAGAAAATGAATAAATTTTTTAAAGTAATGACTTTGTCCGCAGCAATTGGTGTATTGGGATTGAGTCAAGCAAATGCAGAATATGACCCAAACTTAAAGTCGATAGATACACCTCCAGCCGTTTCACAGCAAATGTTTAATAAAGTGAAATCTGAGGGGTTAGGTCAGTATGCTTATGCAAAAGGTTTATCTAGTAAGTTTATAGAGTCTGAAGGCGTAAAACTTCATTACGTTGAAGGTGGATCTAAAGGCACACCAATTGTATTTATTCATGGTTTTGGTTCGACATGGAAAATGTGGGAACCAGTCATGCTTTCTTATATGAAAGACCATAAAGTGATTGCAATAGATTTACCGGGTTTGGGTCAATCATCTCCCATACTTAACGATGATTA
>NZ_JEYB01000122.1:0-2722 GCF_000582255.1 Acinetobacter sp. 1566109
ATAGGCAAATGAAAGTTAAAGGATTTTGGAAGTAAGGTGTTTAAATCTAATTGATTAGAGAGTTGATATTTCGTCATTAAATCGCCATAAAAAGGCATGTGTATATGTAAATCTCTTAAATTAACTCTACAGTGCAATTGTTTTAAGCCCAGTTTAAAGACTCTTAGCCAGTGCTCTTTTAAACGATGTGCTGTGTAATTTTGTTGATTCATCCCATGGATAAATATAATTTTCATTGTATACAAGGAATTGTTTTTAATATAAATTTTAATCTACAACGGTAGATTCTATAAAGCCAGTATCTAAACAAAAAAAAGTGTAGCTTTTTGCTACACTTTTTAATTACAAGCACTTAGGCCTTATGGCGATAAAAAATAAAATAACTGATATAGCATAAAGCCGTAAAAATTAAGCAACCTACAAAACCTGCTCGCATTTGAGGGTCTGCTGCCATACTTAAACAGGTAATAAAGCAGAATAGAAAACCCAAAATTGGGACAATAGGAAATAATGGTGCAGCATATTTTAAATCTTTAACCGTATGTCCAGCTCGGTACCAGTGTCTACGGAAATTGAACTGACTTAAACAGATACTCATCCAGACAATAACCATGGTGAAAGCTGCAACGCCGAGTAAGTTTTTAAAGATGGTTTCAGGTGCAAACTGTTCCGATAACAAACCTGGGATTGCGCCAAACATGGTGACTACTAAAGCAACAATAGGTGTCCCACTTTTTGAAAGCTTGGCAAATACACTTGGAAGAAGCTTTTGTTCTGATAAAGACCACATCATGCGTGAAGCGGCATACAAACCCGAATTGGCGGCTGAGAGCAGTGCAGTAATAATTACAAAACGAATGATATCATCTGCATATGGAATACCAATGTAATTAAATACAGTAACGAAAGGACTGCTACTTACACTTTCACTGCTTAAGCCTGCAAGCTGGAAAGGGAGTAATGCACTGATCACAATAATGGTACCGACAAAGAAAATAAGAAGGCGCCAGATTGCAGCATTAATCGCTTTAGGGACGTTTTGTGCAGGATCTTTAGTTTCACCAGCAGCCACACCAATTAGTTCTGTCCCAGAGAACGCAAAATTCACAATCAGCATGGTAGTAAAGATAGGGAGGAAACCGTGTGGGAACCAGCCTTGGGCTGTTAAATTACTAAACAGAGGAGCAGTTTGAGCGCCATGAAAAGGAATTAAACCAAAAATGGCTAATAACCCAAGCACAATAAAGGCAATAACGGTAACAACCTTAACAAGCGCTAACCAGAACTCAGATTCAGCAAATACTCGAGTTGAACTAATATTTAGCCCAAAAATCGTCACTGCAAAAATAAGTGTCCAGATCCACATTGAAATTTGCGGCAACCATTCCTGCATGAGTAGGGCAGCGGCGGTAAATTCGGTCCCTAGCGTTGCTGTCCATGTTAGCCAATACATCCATGAAATCATGTAGCCTGTACTTGGACTAATGTACTTTTGGGCATATGCACCAAAAGAGCCAGAAACAGGCATGTGCACAGCCAGCTCGCCTAAACAGAGCATAACCATGTAAGCAATTGCACCCCCAAGAATGTAGGCAATAATTGCGCCAATAGGTCCAGTTTGTGAAATGACTTCCCCTGAACCCAAAAATAAACCAGTACCGATTGCACCGCCTAGCGATAACATCACAAGGTGGCGAGTACTCATGGCTCTTTTTAAAGGTGCAGTACTGTTCTGATGCTGAGCATCTAGTTGATTGTCAGATGGCTGCATATTACACATTGAGAGAATTTAAGAAAGACGCTATTTTAGATAAAATAGACAAATGTGCAATCAAGAAGGTGTCAAAGAATAGACAGGAAGGTGACGATAGAGTCTTTAAAAGGAATTTTTAAAATAGAAAATGGCGTCCCTACGGGGATTCGAACCCCGGTTACCGCCGTGAAAGGGCGATGTCCTAGGCCTCTAGACGATAGGGACGTTTCAGAGGTGGGCGTATATTAGGTCGATTTAATAAAAGTGTCAAATAGTTTTCTGAAGAAATATTAAAAAAAACATTCAAGCGCTTAAAAATAACTCAAATTGTAGAAAATATAGGCATTTATGGCTAATTTTTATTGAAAAGGTTCAATAATTGCTTTGATGACTGCATGGTGTTGTAAGTACCCTACAATTTCATGGGGTTGGTTCGCAAAAGTAAAAATTTCTTGATTGATAATTGGTGGAGTGAAATTAAAAGGTGCTTCACTTAATGGGAAAGCTGTTAAAAAATCATCTTTTGAGTAGAAATTATACCAATCGCCATTGAGGCATTTTGGTCGTTCAATCGGAATAGGGAGTTTACTTTGGATCACCCGAAAAGAAAGTGGTGAAGCTAAGGTAACAAAGCGTTGTACTGAAAAGTGATAAGCCGGGTCTGATAACAAGTGAAATGCGATCACGGAACCTAAAGAGTGAGCGACTACAATACAATCTTCATCATCATGCATTTGTTTTAAAATTCTTTGATGAACTTCGTACATAAAATCAGGATTAGATAAGTACATGTAAGTTTCAATCAAGAATTGTTGAATTAAGCTCTCATGTAATTTAGGAAAATTATTTAAAAGAACCACCATTTCTTTAAGAACGCGATCTTTTACTAACTGTGAAGTCAGATATAAACGTTCTGATAAGCTTTCTGTGGGTTGATCGGGGGAAAGAGGAAGATGTGGCACAAAAGGA
>NZ_JEYB01000123.1:0-2690 GCF_000582255.1 Acinetobacter sp. 1566109
AAGCCATATTAACTATTCCGACAGGACATAATCCTCTTGGTTTTAGCATGCCTGAAAGCAACCGCCGGCGTTTAGCAGAGCTCGCTAATCAGTTCCAAATTCCGGTTATTGAAGATGCAATGTATGCTGAACTACAACTCACCGAGCCTCTCCTACCCAACATTAAGGCATTTGACCAAAATGGATGGGTCTTGGTCTGTGGTAGCTATACCAAAACTGTGGCACCTGACTATCGAATTGGTTGGCTAGAAGCTGGACGCTTTCGTAATATTGTGCAGCAAATTAAATTAACAACAACCGTTGCCGAACCAACTTTACTCACCGAAACTTTAGGACTTTTTTTAGAAAATGGTGGTTACGATCTGCATTTACGTCAGCTCAAAAAGCGCTATCAACAACAAATCGATACCATCAACTCTTATATTTGTCGCTATTTTCCACTCGGTACTCGAGTTAGTCGTCCACAAGCTGGATTTATTTTATGGTTAGAGCTACCCGAATCTATTGATACATTAGAACTGTTTCATCAAGCAATGGATGAAAAGATCTTATGTATGCCAGGAATTTTATGTTCGGCTGATAAACGTTTTAGTCATTGTTTACGTATAGCAGCCTGTTTCGAATTAAATCCGAAAATGTTAAATGCTTTGATGCGCTTAGGAGAGTTAGCAAAAAATATGCTACCCGCGCAAAATGATATAACTCAAATTCCTACTAATTCAGTAGGTTGAATCAAAAATGCGGAGTTAATAAAATAAAACCATATATTTTTTATGCCTTTTATTTTATGAAAACCGAACTTCTCTCTCCCGCAGGTTCTCTTAAAAACATGCGCTATGCATTTGCTTATGGTGCAGATGCAGTATACGCAGGCCAACCTCGTTACAGCTTACGTGTACGTAATAATGCTTTTGACCATGACAACTTAAAAATTGGTATTGATGAAGCCCACGCTTTGGGTAAGAAGTTTTATGTTGTGGTAAATATTCAGCCACATAACAGCAAATTAAAAAACTTTATACGCGATCTTGAGCCAATTGTGGCTATGCAGCCAGATGCTCTGATTGAACCGTACCGGGTTTGTCGGAGACTTTTTTATTTAAGTTAGGCCACCTGACCTAACGGATTAATCTTATCATAGTACATTGCTTCAAACTCAAAAGGCGATACATAACCCAGTGCACTGTGTACACGCTTTTTATTGAACCAATCTACCCAGTTTAGTGTCGCAAGTTGTACATCTGCTAAACCTTGCCAATCTGCTTTTAAATATGTTTAGTCCCGGCATTTGATGGATCGGATCAATTTTAAAAAGTTCAGGTTCATCTGTCCACTGTTTGCAGATGAATTCGTAGGGAGTCAGGCCCCTGAGTGTTTTGAGTCTGCGGCCGAAGTTGTATGCAGCAATAAAATCAGCAAGGTGAATGCATAGCTGAGTGTGATCGTCGTAATGGAACCGTTTGACAGTAGCTTCTTTAATCGTTCGGTTCATCCTCTCGACCTGTCCATTGGTCCATGGATGCTTAACCTTGGTAAGACGATGTTCAATGCCACATTCAGTACAAACCCGATCAAAGATGTGCTCAGAGGCGTAGCGATCACAGGTGCGGTTCGTGAACTGGATGCCGTTATCTGTTAGCACCGTATGGATTCTATAGGGCACAGCCTTAACCAGATTGCGCATGAACTCCGCGGCTGCCATCTTACTGGCTTTAGTATGCAATTCAGTGAACGCAAACTTGGAAGTGCGATCAATGGCAACGAAGAGATAAAGCTTACCCTGTGCTGTTTGCATCTCAGCGATGTCGATATGAAAGTAACCAATGGGGTAGCTCTTGAAGCGCTTCCTGACAGGGCGATCACCTTGTACCTCAGGCAGTCGTGAAATACCATGCCGCTGTAAGCAGCGGTGTAACGACGAGCGTGTCAGATAAGGAATACTCGGCTGCAATGCATAAAGGCAATCGTCTAGCGGCAACAAAGTGCGTTTTCGAAAAGCAACAATTGCCGCCTCATCTTCAGGCGATAACACGCTTGAGCGAGAATTCTTTGGGCCGGTTGTAAGATCATCTACTGAAGTACGTTTCTTCCATTTTGCGACGGTCTTTTGATTGATGCCGTAACGCTTGGCTAGCGTTCTTAAGCTCTCTTGACTATTTTGTATTGCTCGACGCACTGCCTGTGTCGTTGTGGCGCTGCTGTGTAGAACTTGTCCCATAGTGCTTCCTTCCATTTATCTGAGAATATTGCACCATTAAAATCTGGGACTAAACACCTAGATGTTTTTGCATAGACCCAAGTGTTAAATCATCATTACGATTCTTGCGTACCATACCATGGGCACGTGAAAAAGTAGAAAGCTTATATTTGTACGTCTTACGCCAAAAGGCCAAACAGAAACCGTAGCCTCAGGCAACACCCCTCTCATCATAAAATTATACCAGTCAGTAAAATACCTTTAGATTAAGCATATGTATGTTGGTTATTATTGTTGATTATCACAATAAATTAGTGACCAAAAATAAAAGTACCCCACCCCATCTTAAATTACGTCACACAAAATAAAAACTCTATATAACTGTTATATATAGAGTTTATTAACGTACCAATTGTGTTATTTAGTGTATTTTATGTCGGTGACTCTTGCCAAGGTTGGGGTCGCGAGTTCGAGTCTCGTTTCCCGCTCCAAA
>NZ_JEYB01000124.1:0-2588 GCF_000582255.1 Acinetobacter sp. 1566109
CTTTACTCGTGCCTAAATAACGACTGTCGCCATGTGTCGGTATAAACCAAAAAATTTTCATCGTAACCCCTGCTTGTAAGCTCAAAAATTGATTAAGATAACTCGCCTTCGGTCGTCTTTGCGTAAGTCCTATTAATAAGTACGCTATTCGGTAGTAATTATTTTGATACCGGTAATTCATTAATGAACTTTATGATTTTCAACATAAAATGATAGGATTTCCTCTCTTTTTCTAGAATTTTTCTGTCTATATTTTAGAGAATAAAGTTGAGATTTTTAGAAATTAATTATAAAAAATGCCAATTATATCAATAATATAATTGGCGGTAGTAAAGACTTCTTTTATCCGGTGATGCGTCTATCATCCCAATAACACGGTACTACAATCAAATTGTTTTCATGTAATCGTGACCATAATCGGACACCTAAATCTCGCTGCATATTTTGGACTGTGAAATTGGAAATCAGCAGAGTAGATTTCATGTTGTCATAACGGCTATATAAGACCTTATGCACCATCTCCAGGCGTTTTTCATGCCGGTCATGCAGGCCATATTCATCAATCACCAATAAATCAAAACTGGAGAAATGGTCGATGACTTCTTTCTCAGAGCGTGAAGCATCTGACCAGGTATCCATCATTTTTTGAGCAATTTCTGCGCTGGTATAGTAGCGTGCAGATTTTGTACTGTTATGCAGAATGTTGCGAATGATTGACGCACTCAGATGAGTCTTTCCTGTACCCGGTGTACCAATGAGCAGTAGGTTTGGATAATGGTCAGAAATAATCTGCTGTGCAAAAGCCTGACATAGTTTGATGGCATTGTCTTGTGCAGGACATGCAACTACATAATTCTTGAAGCCACGATCCAGGTAACGTTTATTGAGCCCTGAGTTTTTGATTTTCTGTTGTAGCAATCGCTGTTGCAACTCATCTGCATAGGCTGCATGTGAGTGATGGACGGTTTCTTTGGCACACAATTTACATAGCTTGTGACCAGCGATTTCCATCAGGGGTATATGATGGGTAGGGCAAAGTGTTTCCGTTGTTTCTGCGCGAAACTGGAGTGTTTTAAGCATGGTATTCATGACTGATCTCCTAAATCCACTTTGAATTTTCTAAAAAACTCTCATTTTTTTCTTCAAAATTTGAAGATGAAGATGAAGATGAAGATGAAGATGAAGATGAAGATGAAGATGAAGATGAAGATGAAGATGAAGGGCATGATTCAAGCATGGCTTGAGTAATACTCGGGTTCTTCTCAGGAGCTGCTTGAGCATTTACTTTTCGTTGCTTGGTTGATGCTTGAGCATTACTAGCGGATTTCCCCCAACGTGCTTGAGCTGCATTTTTAGCTTTATCAGATTTCATTTGCTGATTTTGAAATGCCTGGCTTTTTAAACTGCTTAAGAAATTTGAATGAATCTGCTCAGACTCGACTTCAAACAATTCTAGGGCCATCAGCGTATTTAACAAAGTTTTAGCCTTGGTGTGCTGCGGTAATTTCGTGATGCTACATACAGTCGCTAGGTCGTGAGGAATGGCACCATTTTTCCAGAAATCCATCATTAACAGCAGTGCCGCACCAATTTGTTCTGCTGTCATTCGTGCAAATTTTGCCTGTAAGTCGCCAATATAGAGTGGCATCCAAATTGAAATATCTTTATGCATGTGTTCACCTTTTTATAGGTATAAAGGGGCTAAGGTCATCGATTGAATGACCTTCTATGTTTGTTTTATTAGTGAGCTAGGCTCATTAACCGGAGACGGGCCTGTTGGGCCAAGTCATCGTAATGAGCTTGTCCTTCATCCAGCATTCGCTGTAACCAGAGTCTCAATGCTTGGTGGTCATCGAAGCATTTATTGATTTCCAGCAAAAAGGCCAGATTGTGCAGTTTGGGAATGTGTAGCTCATGGATTAATTCACGAGCGACCATATCTGCTTCAGGGCTGACGACCACACCACCAAAGAAAGCTTTACTATTCATGTGCAAGCTCCTCTGTATTTAGTTTTTCCAGCATGGCTTCAAATGCACTGCCATCGCGGCGCGTAACATTGGGGATGTAACGGCTATAGACCCGGAATAGCATTTCAGTGGTTGAATGTCCCAATTGACGTGCGATCCATTCCGGATTTTCTCCTGCCGATAGCCAAAGAGTTGCTGCTGTATGACGTGTTTGATAGGCTCTTCTGGACTTCAATCCTAGAAAGCGCAAGATCGGATGCCAGACACGTTTATTCACCAGACGATAATCGAGAGGTCCACCATCACGATTGCAGAAAACAAACTCTGATTTACCATTATTTAAGCTTTTCTGTTGGAGGAAGGCTTGGTAAACGCGGTCATTCATCTGGATCGTGCGGTCAGAACCATAAGTTTTGGTTCCACCAAGCACACCATTCACTAACGCTTCTCTGATATGGATTTCACGACGCTGTAAGTCGATATTTTTCCATTGCAGACCATCGATTTCACTGGTACGCATACCCGTAAAAAAGCGAATGGTGTAATAGGGACGGAAGTCTTCACGCACTGTGGTAAGAATTTTATGCACCTCTTCCAGAGAAAAAGGTGTGACTTCAATC
>NZ_JEYB01000125.1:0-2567 GCF_000582255.1 Acinetobacter sp. 1566109
ATATGTTATGACCGATTTAGGGTACTACGGATTAGAGCAAGATGGCTTTAAATTATTGATGCCAATAAAGAAAAAGAAGAATTTACCCTTATTTGATGTTGAGAAAAAGTACAATAAAATGATTGGAAAAATACGAGTTGTGATCGAACATATTAATAGTCAATTGAAAACATTTAGAATATTAAGTGAACGCTATCGAAATAGACGGAAAAGATTCGGTTTACGCATTAACTTAATCGCTGCACTGGTAAATCGGATGAACTTGCAATAACGACTTTCGCAAGAGGTCTATTAAAATTACTTACTACAACTTTATTATTATCAACGCATATTTTTTCAAAATAAATTTCATCAATAATTTCTTTTTTTTCTTCTTCATAAATGTACTTACATAAGTTTAGTTCAAACAATTTTCGATTGTCCTAATTCTCAGATATATTTATTAAATATCTTATCATATATATCTAATATTGAATAATTTTTATAGATACATGTATGAACTAAATCAGATATGTATCAACTCCTGTTTTTCTTAATTCATATTGCAACCCAGAAGCCAAAGCAACAATCGTTAATACAGCAAAAAATGGATTCCTCTTAGATTCTTTCAATGAATGGTCGTAAAGCATGAGCTTACTCCCATCTGTATATCCTCTTTCATTGACGATAGCGAACATTGTTCCAATTTCTAATTCTTTTAGACTTGATAAATTATCTGAATATCGTTGTTGTATTGCCTTATTTGGTAAGCAAGATAAGACCTTTAATTCAATTTCATCAAAATTATGATTAACTGTAATAACCCAAAACTTTTTATTAATTTCAAATATTATACTTTCGACTGGGTCTTCAGAATTGGACTCTCCATCTACAACTAAATAAAGATCATCTATTTTTCGAACTTCATCAATATTTTTAATTGCATCAAAAATATCGCTTTGCACCATATTTTTACCTTATTATCAATTACCAATTCCAAAAGTTATATATTTAAAAAAAATACTCTATGAGTAATTTAATTTCTCAGACTATAACTACTAACGCAACAACTAACTTTAAATATCTTCCCTACTTAATTTTCTAATGAAGTTAATAAATATTTTATTATAAGTTAGCTTAAGTACAACATTATAAATAAAAAGCTAAGCCCCGATTAGTGTGGCTTAGCTTTGAAAAATAATTTTAATTAAAAAATTACTTATTTGATGTCTGCAAATTCAGAAACAGGTTTGTTCACTTCAACTTTTGTGCCACCGAATTTTTCATTCACGAATTTTTGTACTTTAGGTAAGTGGTAAAGTTCACCAAGTTTCGTATAGATTGGATCATTTTTGTTTGCTTCAGCTACACCCAATAAATTGACATAAAGTTTAGTAGACTGATCAATTGGCTCACGGAAGATAGAATCTTTCATTACATTGAGGCCACCTTCAAGTGCCAATGTATTACCAAGTACAATTGCATCTACATCGTTTTTAACACGAACTGCTGTAGTCATTTGAATTGGTTTTAATTGTAAATTTTTAGGGTTTTCAGCAATGTCGTTCGTAGTCCCTTTTACAGGGTCAAAGTTCGGTTTAAGTTTAATCAGTTTAGCAGACTGTAATAATGTTAATGCACGAGCTTCATTGGCAGTATCATTTGGAATAGCAATGGTAGCGCCTTGTGGGAACTCATCAACAGTTTTAATTTTATTTGCATAAATACCCATTGGTTCCAAGTAAGTTGTTGCAACAGCAGCAACTTTAGCTTTATTTGAAGCATTGTATGCTGCCAAATAGTTGAATGACTGGAACGCATTTACATCTTGCTCACCATTTGCGACAGATGTATTGAGCACAACATAGTCAGTTAAGTTAGTCACTTCGAGTTTAATACCAGCTTCTTTAGTCTCAGGAAGCGTTGCAACGTATTTCCATACGTCAGTATCTGAACCTGTTGAAACCAGTTTAATTGTTCGAACTGACTCACCTTTGTCTTTAGCTGGTGCAGTATTTTCAGTTTGTGCAGGTTGTTTATTACATGCTGTCAGTGTGAGTACAGATGCGCTGAACAGTACACTAAATAATTTTTTCATAGATACATCCTAAAATAGGAAACGCCTAACCCACAAAAGAGTGAGGCATTCCCAACCATTGGGTCGAAATGCAAAATTTGGCTGGAAATAATTTCCAGATATAGGGTTTAGAAGCCTGAATTCAGCATTATTCTTTCCGTGAACTTGCTCGCTAAACAATAGAATTATGTTTTGAAACAGCCTCTAAATATGGGATCATCATATATCAACAAGTGAATATTCTACAAATAACTTGTTCAATTCTGATATATAGTCATGCTCACAGCAACATATTGAAAACATAAACATTTCTCAAATACAACATACATATTTGATTTATATGAAATTTTTAGGATTTATTAGCAATATTTAAGCTAAATAGAGTTGTAATTTTTATTTTAGGCATAAAAAAAGCCCCTGCTATTAACAGGTGCTTTTCGAATTTGGCGGAAGCGGTGAGATTCGAACTCACGGAGGACTCACACCCTCGTCGGTTTTCAAGACCGGTGCA
>NZ_JEYB01000126.1:0-2564 GCF_000582255.1 Acinetobacter sp. 1566109
AAAAGAACAAATTCAAAGTGCTCAATTGGCAGCAGCAGAAGCAGCTGCAAATGTAAGACATGAAAAAACTGTAGTAGATGTTTATCCTCAAGATAAAAACTCTACTCCTTTATAATTATTCGTAATACTACTCTTTATCTGGTTATAGAGAGTAGTATTTCCTCCCTATATTTCTCCTCATTCATTAAATTTAAAATCAATATTTTTTTATTCAAAAACTTGTCTTCATAGTTTTCTTTATTAGTAGCTGACTTGTCTATTATAATAGCGCTGATTTTATATGATGGAAGAAAGT
Source organism: Acinetobacter sp. 1566109 (assembly GCF_000582255.1). Taxonomy (NCBI): domain Bacteria; kingdom Pseudomonadati; phylum Pseudomonadota; class Gammaproteobacteria; order Moraxellales; family Moraxellaceae; genus Acinetobacter; species Acinetobacter sp. 1566109. Next base: position 296 of record NZ_JEYB01000126.1, read on the forward strand.
CTCTTGAGTATCATTGTTGCGTTGGATGCTAAAAGCCAATATGACGCTTTAAAAATTGTTGAACAACTTGATCCTACATTATGCCGCGTAAAAGTAGGTAAAGAGCTTTTTACTCATGAAGGCCCATCTGTTGTAAAAAAACTTCAAGAAGAAAATTTCGAAGTTTTCTTAGATTTAAAATTTCATGATATTCCTAATACAACTGCTCAAGCTGTATGTGCTGCGGCAGACTTAGGTGTGTGGATGGTGAACGTACATGCATCAGGTGGTCGAAAAATGATGGAAACCTGTGTAGAGCGTTTAAAGGCTGGTAATTATCAAACTCAGTTAATTGCTGTAACAGTTTTAACTTCAATGGGTCGTGAAGACTTAAAAGATATTGGTTTAGATATTGAACCTGTAGAGCAAGTTAAAAGATTAGCTAAACTGACTAAAGAGAGTGGTTTAGATGGTGTAGTTTGTTCTGCTCAGGAAGCTAAAATTCTCCGTGAATTAATTGGACAAGATTTCTCTTTAGTTACCCCTGGAATACGTCCAGAAGGTAGTAATGCAGATGACCAAAAACGTATTGTGACTCCAAAACAAGCAATGCTTGATGGCTCTACCCATTTAGTTATTGGTCGTCCAATTACTAAAGCAGAAGACCCAACTCAAATGTTGAAGTCAATTCTTGCTTCGATTGCTTAAAAGTTTAAAAACACAGTAATTAAAAGTGGAGCGAGTAGGCTTAGAAGTAAGCCACTCATCATGGCGTGTGGTACATAATGCGTACCACATGACTGTTTTACCATTGCTAATGTTACATCCATCGAGGTAGCACCAGCGCTTGAAATTGCTGGACGTGGAAAACGCCATCCCATGGTGTACATGAGTAAAATTGCAACTATTTCTCTAAATAGATCTGTAAGTAAGGCAATTCCACCTAGCTCAGCTGAATGTAATTGTGTAAATAAAATACCTGACATCGAATACCAGCCATAGCCTTGGGCTAAAGCCAGCATTTCATTAAGTGTAAAGTGATTGCCTAATAAGAAATAGTTGAGAAAACCAGCTATACATGAACCTATAAAGGCAGCCAAAGGTACAATAAGAATTTTCCAGCTTAACCATGTTCGGTTAAAATGAGTAAAAGCTAATTCGATGCCAATTAGAAAAATAAAGACTAATAACAAATACCAACTATTAAACGAAATATGTATATTTAGTCGAGTAAAAAGAATACCTAAAATGATACCTACAGTTAAAGCTAGAAATGCCTTAGCAATATTTTTTAGAGCATTGATAAAAAGCTGAAGTGAAATTTTTCCTTTAACACTTTCTTTATCAAAAATTGCGTAGGCGATTAAACAAGTAAAAAAAGAACCAAAAGATGTTGTAAATGCAATTAATAGAGCTGGTGGCAATATAGTAGATGGGTTATTAATTTGATCAAGTGCAAGTGTTAATTCTAAAGCAACACTTGTTAGTAAAATATATGAAAAATAGGGCAGAATTTTAAAAATAAACTGCCGAATATTTAATGAGAGTTTAGGACCAAGAAAGTAACCAAAAGCTATTACAATAAAAATTTGAATAATGAGGCTAACAGATTGCATATAATAGATAGATTGTTATTAACCTATCTATTATGTATTGAACATTTTATGCTGCATAGCTATTAGAGAACTTATTTAGCAGTAAATAATTTTTGGGGTTAACGGGACTGTTCTAAATTTTGTGTAAGTACTTAATTTTCATTTATCCTTCAGAGGATAATTACAAAAGGTACTTCACATGGATGAAGCAACAATCAAAAGTATGGCTGCCGAATTGGCTAAAGGTCTAAAAACACCAGAAGACTTAAACCAAATGACAGCAGTCTTTAAAAAATTCATGATTGAAACTGCACTCAATACTGAACTTTCAGACCATCTCGGTTATGAAAAGCATCAGCCCAAGAAAGGCTCAAATAGCCGTAATGGGTTTAGTTCTAAAACCATTACAACTCAAGATGGACAACTGGCTTTAGATATTCCCCGTGATCGAGAAGGTTCATTTGAGCCACAAATTATCAAAAAGCACCAAACACGCATCACCAGTATGGATGACCAAATCCTCTCACTGTATGCAAAAGGAATGACTAATAGGGAAATTGTAGCCTTCTTCAAAGAAATGTACGATGCCGATGTGTCAGCATCTCTCATCAGCAAAGTTACCGATGCTGTGATTGAGCAAGTGACTGAGTGGCAAAATAGAGCCTTAGATAGCCTTTATCCTGTTGTCTATCTTG
>NZ_JEYB01000127.1:0-2425 GCF_000582255.1 Acinetobacter sp. 1566109
AGAAACTGTTCATCACTCACATGCAGCCTATGAGAATGAACTGCAACAGCGATTGCTACAACAGAAAATTAAAAATTCAGGGCTCAATAAACGCTACCTGGATCGTGGCTTCAAGAATTATGTAGTTGCATGCCCTGCACAAGAAAATACCATCAAGCTATGTCAGGCCTTTGCACAGCAAATTATTTCTGACCACAACCCGAACATGTTGATGATTGGTACACCGGGTACAGGTAAAACCCATCTGAGTGCATCAATTATTCGCAACATTCTGCATAACAGTACAAAATCTGCACGCTATTATACAAGTGCAGAAATTGCTCAAAAAATGATGGATACCTGGTCAGACACTTCACGCTCTGAGAAAGAAGTCATCGACCATTTCTCCAGTTTTGATTTATTAGTGATTGATGAATATGGCCTGCATGACCGGCATGAAAAACGCCTAGAGATGGTACATAAGGTTCTATATAGCCGTTATGACAATATGAAATCTACCCTGCTGATTTCCAATTTCACAGTCCAAAATATGCAGCGTGATTTAGGTGTAAGATTATGGTCTCGGTTACATGAAAATAGCCTGATCATTGTTCCATGCTACTGGGCAGATCAAAGGATTACTTAATACTACTTGCAAAAAAGAGCCTTGTTAGACGGCTCTTTTTAACTTCTCTTTTTTTAAATTAAGCGGATCAATTCCTTACCTAGATCAGTATTTGGTTTCAACATATCATCCGCCAGAGCCCGCTTACTTGATAAAAGTCGGTCTAATTTTATCTCAAAAGTATCAAAATCATTTGCTGCTATTGAGGGGTAGTAAACAAAAACTTCTTTATCTTGTCCTATACGATACGCACGGTCAGTTGCCTGATCTTCCTTGGCAGGATTCCAACTGCGCGTATAATGAATGACATGATTAGCTTTTTGGATATTAACGCCAAAACCGACAGCAGTGGTTGATAAAATAATTACATTAAAACCACTAGTTGCTTGGAATCTATCAATAAGGTTTTGCCGTGTTAAACCTTTTTTACTACTTGTATTTGAATCCCCATTAACGGTTGTAACATTTAAGCCGAACCGTTCTAGAAGAATCCGTTTCAGGAATACTTGAATATCTCTAAATTCAGTAAAAATAATAACTTTTTCATTCTTTGCCTTAATTGCTTCTAATGTTTTAATCAACCAATCTACTTTAGGTGATTCATGAATTGAAGCATTCGGTTGCAATTGGAATGGATGTGCACAAATCATTCGCATACTGTGCAGTGATGCCAACATCGCACCTTGATTACCTTCTTCTGACAACCTCCTGTAGCGATTAATTACATCGGCATATAAGTGACGTTGAAGTGAAGAAATCGTAATATTTTTACAATGATCTACTTCAATTTTTTCTGGTAAGTCAGCAACATCATGTTTCATCCGTCTTAAAACTTGTGGTGCAATCAAGTTCCGTAATTGTTCCAATACTTCATTATCCACATTCTCAATATTTTCTATAGGACGACGATAAGTTTTTCCAAATTCATTCAATGAACCTAGCAAATTTTCTTGTATAAAATCAAATAAGCACCATAAGTCAGTGAGTGAATTTTCCACTGGAGTACCAGTACATGCTATTTTAAAGTCTGCCTTTTGAGCTTTAGCCGCTTTTGTCACCATAGCCGTAGGTACTTTAATTTTTTGTGCTTCATCGCAAACCATAATCCCCCAATCAACTCGCGCTAAAGAAAACTCTAGATCACGCATCGTTTCATAGGTTGTGAGGACAATATCCGCATCACCTCGCCAATCTTCTTCAAGCAAATGCGTAATACCATGATCATCTCTTAATTGAGCAGATATTAAATGCTTGGGAATTTTTCGATCTTTTAAATTTTCACCATATAGACTTAGGATCTTAGCAAATTTAGCACTGAAGAACCGATTTGCTTCTGCCTCCCAATTTTCTAACAATGAAACTGGAGCAACCACTAAAACTGGTTTTTTATCTTTTGCATTTTCTAAGTATTCACCAATAAAGCACAACAATTGCAGGGTCTTCCCCAATCCCATATCGTCTGCTAAAAGGCAGCCACTTACCTGTTCCGGTGCATATTGATGTAGATTCTGCAACCATGCAACTCCGTACTCCTGATGCGGTTTTAAACCGAATTCCTGACTTCTGAAACTTGAAGGCAATCTAGCTGGGGGATGGTTCTTCTCATCAAAAACCAATTGATCTGCTCGTTGTTTAGTAAACTCAGCTTTATCAATGTTATTCGCAATGAGTAATGTATCTTTCTTTTTTTTCTGTAAATTAACCGTAGATTCTTCTAATGTTTCAATAGGTTCTTTTCTATTTGAATCACTCAGACTATTTAATAATTTTTTAGCGTCATCTACTGAGACTTCAGTATTTGCATTAGGAATTAGAACCTGA
>NZ_JEYB01000128.1:0-2401 GCF_000582255.1 Acinetobacter sp. 1566109
GCTCAGTTGAAAACCGTACTCGCTTTTTACTAGAAGTTTATAAGGCTGTACGTCAAGCAACCTCAGAGAATTTTATTATTTCAGTTAAGCTCAACTCTGCCGACTTCCAGCGCGGTGGTATTAGCGAAGAAGATGTAATTTCGGTATTTAAAGCAGTTGATGAAGCTGGGATTGACTTAATTGAAATTTCAGGTGGTACTTATGAAGCACCTGCAATGGCTGGCGCTAAAGCCGATAAACGTAAAGCAAGTACCATTGCACGGGAAGCATACTTCTTAGACTTCGCTGAAAAAATCCGTCAGCATGTAAAATGTAAACTTATGGTGACAGGTGGCTTCCGTACTGTAGAAGGCATGAATGCTGCTCTAGCAAGTGGGGCATATGACTTTATTGGTATTGCTCGTCCACTTGCTGTTGAAACAGATTTAACTGACCGTTTAATCGCAGGTCAAGATGTTCGCTATGCCGTAAAACCAATTAAAACAGGTTTACCTTTTGTCGATAAAATGGCGATTATGGAAATTATTTGGTACGCAGCACAATTTAAAGCAATTGGGCAGGGTAAAAAACCAAATCCAAAACTATCGCCTTTAATTGTGTTTTTAAATTACGCGAAGGGCAATATTAAGGCCGTTGTTCAGGGGCGCGTGAATTCACGTAAGTCTGCATAAATAAATCACCAAGCAATAGCCCAGTAAGTTTGAAAAGTAGAAGCAGACCATTGACCTTTAATTAGAGCATTTTTAAAGCCAGGTCTGTTTTCTATCTGGGTCAGATAACGCTGTATATGTTTAAACTGGCTGTAATTTGGTGAGCAAGCCAATAATGGAAACCACATCAAAATATCAGCAGTAGTAAACTGATCTCCAGCAAACCATAAGTGACGTTCTAAATGTTTATCAATCATGCTCATGTGTCTTTGTAATGATTGATTGAGATAGCCTTGATCAAATCCATATTTTAAAAGCTTAGGAACGAAACGGACCAGAAAAGGCGTGCGTTCTGCAATTTGGTGAAAGATTTGCTTGAGTACCAGATCTGGAATGAATGTCGCCTCACAATAATTCTTCCAATAATAAAAGTTTTGAAGTTGTTGGCTTAGTAAATTGTTCTGGCTCAGTTGTGGGTGTAAATGAGAGAAATAATCTAGAATTGCTGAGGTTTCAGCCAAAATTGAAGTTTGCTCTTGTTCAATAATTTCGAGAGTTGGAAATTTTGATAGTTGATGCGGTGAGTTATTATTTTTGTCTTCGTCCGAATGATATTTAGTGATGAGATCATAGTTAAGCCCTAATTCTTCTAAAAACCAAATAATGCGTTGAGAGCGTGAATTTTGTAAATGAAATAATCGAATTTGCATGTCATGTTCAAATTATAGTTTTGATCTATTTTTAGTATAGGGTAGAACATAGCTTAAGTATAATAAAATATTTATAAATCATAAATTTATAATGTTTTGGGCTGAAACATAGAAATTACTGCTGGTAAAGTTATGGGCCTTAAAACCGATGAGATCTTGATCGTCCAAGTGAGTAACATGTGTTACACCGTTGGCTCTGATATGTACAATTACGTTTTGGGTTATCATATTAGCCGACTGAAGGAATAAAATCGTTTCACAGCAGATGGCATAACTAGCTGTTTTTTTTAATAGTATTTCTGAAAATCAAAATAGTTTTTATATTTATTTAGGGGAAATTCGATGTTTGCGATGATTGGCATATTTTTAATAGCCATAATGATATTAGCGATTTTAAGTGTTTTAAAGAAAGGGGAAAGCAAAAATAGAAATGCAAAACGTACCCCAATCAAGGGAAAACCTATCATTACTATGAATGAACAACCCACTTTTATGAAATTAAAGGAAGCTTTGCCTGAACATATTATTTTAGCGCAAGTTGCTTTCAGCGCTTTTATGACAGCGCAAGGATACGCGACGCGTAATTTATTTAATCGAAAAGTTGCTGATTTTGTTGTGTTGGATAAAGCATTTAATATCGTTGCTATTGTTGAGTTAGATGATTCTAGCCATAAGGGGAAGGAAAAGTTTGATGCGGAGCGAGATGCTTTAATTCACGAAGCAGGTTTTAAAGTCATACGTTATAAACGAACACCAGAACTAGTACAAATACATCGTGATTTTAATATTACATCAAGTTCATTAGCTCAAGTCTTAATAGAACCAGATTTAACAAAAACAAAGTTAGTTGCTGATGCAATAATTATTGAGAAAGATGATCCAAGTATACAACCCACTCAACATATTGATGAAGTAAAGTTGAAGTCTTAATTTTGAAAATAAAAATTTATCTCATGGATAAAATGTGAAGTGAGATAAAATAATTTGAAGCGATGATTCTTTATAGAAAGAATATGGCGTCCCTACGGGGATTCGAACCCC
>NZ_JEYB01000129.1:0-2295 GCF_000582255.1 Acinetobacter sp. 1566109
AGGATAAATGAAAATTAAGTACTTACACAAAATTTAGAACAGTCCCAATGAAACTGAATGTTCAATTACTTTAAGAAGTGGCCATATTATCCGTGTCGTTGGTCTAGATAACTATGATGACCTTCGTGGATCTGGTTTATTTTTCTTAATTATTGATGAATGGGCCGACTGTAAATGGGCTGCATGGGAAGAAGTGCTTCGCCCGATGCTTTCTACCTGTAAGTATATGGTGAACGGCGAACAGCGAGTTGGTGGCCATGTTTTAAGAATTGGTATGCCTAAAGGCTTTAACCATTGTTATGACACATTCATGGATGGTCAGCCAGGGCATGAACCAGACTGTAAAAGCTTTTCTTACACTTCATTACAAGGTGGAAATATTCCTGAGTTTGAAATCATTGTTGCTAAACGCAAAATGGATCCTAAGACATTTAGTCAGGAACATGAAGCAAGCTTTGAGAGCTATCAAGGTGTCATCTACTATTGTTTTAACCGGTTGCTAAGTGCATCAAGTGAAACAGTTAAGGTTAATGATGTTCTTCATGTGGGAATGGACTTCAACGTAACTAAAATGGCTGCTGTGGTATATGTTCGCCGTGGTGAGCATATGCATGCGGTAGATGAGTTCTTTAATCTATTCGATACTCCAGCAATGATTGAGGCTATCCAAGAGCGATATCCTAATCACGAGGTTGCAGTTTATCCCGATGCTTCAGGTGAGAATCGAAAGTCGAGTAATGCTAGTGAGACAGATCTGGCTTTATTAAGAAAGGCAGGTTTTAAAGTTCATGTGAATAGTCGAAATCCAGCAGTAAAAGATCGTATTAACTCAATGAACGGTATGCTCTGCAATACATTATCTGAGCGCAGATTATTCGTAAATGTAGATAAATGTCCTCACTTTGCTAAATGCCTAGAGCGACGAATCTATGATGATTATGGACAGCCGGATAAGAGTGCCGGTTTTGACCATATGAATGATGCAGGTACATATCCAATCGCTTATTTATTCCCGATCGACAAGAAATCTGTTGGAGTTCGAAGAATTCGCGGGATGTCTTAAACAATGCACCTTTACAGGTGATTTTTTATTGGTGTTTTTATGGCAGTTACTGATAAACATCCGCAGTATATTGCTGCACAAAAAAGCTGGTTGGTTATGCGTGACGCCGTAGCAGGTGAAGAGCAAATTAAACATGCACAAACTAAATACCTAGCTAAATCGACCGGAATGATTGAGGCTGAAAAGCAAGGAGATACGACTGGAGAGATTTATAAAGCCTATCTAAGTCGCGCTCAGTATCCATTATGGGTTCAGGATTCATTACGCACGATGATTGGTTTATTTTCAAAGCTGGAACCTAACATCGTAATTGAGAGTTCTCTGTTAAAGGGTTTAATAGAGAATGCAACCAATGATGGATTTGGCCTTAAACAGCTCTTCATTAGAATTTGTCTTGAACTTCTAGTATTTGGTCGTTGTGGTTTGCTAGTGGATGTTGATTCCAATGGGGTTCCTTACTTTGCGCTTTATGAGGCGCTTTCAATCATTAACTGGAAGGAAAACAGCATTGGTGGGCGAAAAGATTTAAAGCTTTTGGTGCTCGTGGAGCAATTTGATAATAGTGAAGATGAATTTGGCCATAACAGGATTATTAGCTAATTTTAAGGTGTTGGTATTATATGAAAAAGATTATTTTTTTAAGCTTAGTTCTTGGTTTGGTAGGGATTAATGGTTGCTCAAAGGTGGAAAAAGAGTCAAAAGAAGCTATCTTAAGCACCTTAAAAGATCCTGATTCAGCCCAATTCCAAAATATAAAAGGATATTGCGGAGAGGTAAATTCTAAGAATAGCTACGGTGGTTATTCAATTTGCAATAATTTGGGAAGCACACTGCACTCCAAATAAATTATCTTTAAAATAGCGCAATGAGTGTGTAAAGGATTGATGTGTGCTGAGAAAACAGGAGGTTTTAACTTGGTAAACTATAGACACTCATCAGGAGTTTACCATGAGCAAGAAACAGAAGACTTACACCGCAGAATTTAAAGTTGAAGCAATAAAATTGATTGAAGCCAATCAAGGCAATGTATCGGAAACAGCCAGACAACTTGGCATTTCAATGCAAACTCTTTCAAATTGGAATAATAAAGCAAAGACTGGCACCTTAGCAGGCACTAAACAATATTCACCTGATCTAAATGCCTTACTCGAAGAAAATAAAAAGCTCAAACAACAGCTCAAAACAGCTGAAATGGAACGTGAATTTCTAAAAAAGGCAGCAGCGTACTTTGC
>NZ_JEYB01000130.1:0-2262 GCF_000582255.1 Acinetobacter sp. 1566109
GCCACCTGACCTAACGGATTAATCTTATCATAGTACATTGCTTCAAACTCAAAAGGCGACACATAACCCAGTGCACTGTGTACACGCTTTTTATTGAACCAATCTACCCAGTTTAGTGTCGCAAGTTGTACATCTGCTAAACCTTGCCAATCTGCTTTTAAATATGTTTAGTCCCGGCATTTGATGGATCGGATCAATTTTAAAAAGTTCAGGTTCATCTGTCCACTGTTTGCAGATGAATTCGTAGGGAGTCAGGCCCCTGAGTGTTTTGAGTCTGCGGCCGAAGTTGTATGCAGCAATAAAATCAGCAAGGTGAATGCATAGCTGAGTGTGATCGTCGTAATGGAACCGTTTGACAGTAGCTTCTTTAATCGTTCGGTTCATCCTCTCGACCTGTCCATTGGTCCATGGATGCTTAACCTTGGTAAGACGATGTTCAATGCCACATTCAGTACAAACCCGATCAAAGATGTGCTCAGAGGCGTAGCGATCACAGGTGCGGTTCGTGAACTGGATGCCGTTATCTGTTAGCACCGTATGGATTCTATAGGGCACAGCCTTAACCAGATTGCGCATGAACTCCGCGGCTGCCATCTTACTGGCTTTAGTATGCAATTCAGTGAACGCAAACTTGGAAGTGCGATCAATGGCAACGAAGAGATAAAGCTTACCCTGTGCTGTTTGCATCTCAGCGATGTCGATATGAAAGTAACCAATGGGGTAGCTCTTGAAGCGCTTCCTGACAGGGCGATCACCTTGTACCTCAGGCAGTCGTGAAATACCATGCCGCTGTAAGCAGCGGTGTAACGACGAGCGTGTCAGATAAGGAATACTCGGCTGCAATGCATAAAGGCAATCGTCTAGCGGCAACAAAGTGCGTTTTCGAAAAGCAACAATTGCCGCCTCATCTTCAGGCGATAACACGCTTGAGCGAGAATTCTTTGGGCCGGTTGTAAGATCATCTACTGAAGTACGTTTCTTCCATTTTGCGACGGTCTTTTGATTGATGCCGTAACGCTTGGCTAGCGTTCTTAAGCTCTCTTGACTATTTTGTATTGCTCGACGCACTGCCTGTGTCGTTGTGGCGCTGCTGTGTAGAACTTGTCCCATAGTGCTTCCTTCCATTTATCTGAGAATATTGCACCATTAAAATCTGGGACTAAACACCTAGATGTTTTTGCATAGACCCAAGTGTTAAATCATCATTACGATTCTTGCGTACCATACCATGGGCACGTGAAAAAGTAGAAAGCTTATATTTGTACGTCTTACGCCAAAAGGCCAAACAGAAACCGTAGCCTCAGGCAACACCCCTCTCATCATAAAATTATACCAGTCAGTAAAATACCTTTAGATTAAGCATATGTATGTTGGTTATTATTGTTGATTATCACAATAAATTAGTGACCAAAAATAAAAGTACCCCACCCCATCTTAAATTACGTCACACAAAATAAAAACTCTATATAACTGTTATATATAGAGTTTATTAACGTACCAATTGTGTTATTTAGTGTATTTTATGTCGGTGACTCTTGCCAAGGTTGGGGTCGCGAGTTCGAGTCTCGTTTCCCGCTCCAAAATTTAAAAACCACTTAATTCGAAAGAATTAGGTGGTTTTTTTATTGTCTATTGGTCAATTCAAAATTCGCATTAAAAAAACGCTTTATATTTCCATTGCAGTACCATGAAATTTGGAGTGTTATTATGCAAAAGCCAGTTAAACGCGGGGACGGCGTGGCGCATCACTGTTCGTTATCTAGGCAAACGTTATACGCCTACTCGAGATACAGCGAGTGAGCGTGAACAATGCGCCGCTAAAAAATTATTAGAATTACAATCTGAATATGCTAATCCTGAGCCTGAAAAAATCCATATCTCCTTCTATGCCCTTTTTGAACAGTACTATCAAGAAGAAGGCAGAAAAATGAAGAGTGCCCGCTTAATTGTTCAAATACTTAAATGCCTAAAGAAAAAAGAATAATGAAAATATAATTAATAGACCTCTTGCGAAAGTCGTTATTGCAAGTTCATCCGATTTACCAGTGCAGCGATTAAGTTAATGCGTAAACCGAATCTTTTCCGTCTATTTCGATAGCGTTCACTTAATATTCTAAATGTTTTCAATTGACTATTAATATGTTCGATCACAACTCGTATTTTTCCAATCATTTTATTGTACTTTTTCTCAACATCAAATAAGGGTAAATTCTTCTTTTTCTTTATTGGCATCAATAATTTAAAGCCATCTTGCTCTAATCC